>JBCCAC010000325.1:0-3146 GCA_039815015.1 Pseudomonadota bacterium
TCATGCGCCCAGCGGGTCGGTCGAGAATGTCGCACACCTCCATTTCCGCGCCGACGGCAAGCCGACGGCATGGACACGGTCGGCCGAAGACCCGTTTCTGTTTCTCATCGCCACGCCGCCGCGCGAGGTGCTGGAAGTCGAGTTCGACTATCTGCCGCGTACCCGCTCCGGTGGCCGTCTGACGAATGCGCTGTCGATCACGCCGGCTTTGGCCGTCATACCCATGACACAGCTGATTTTTTATCCGGATGGTGTGGATCTGGCCGCGCTCGCGGCGGATTTACAGTTGATCCTGCCGGAGGACTGGACCGCAACGTCCATTTTACCGCTGGAAGGCAGCGGCCCGCGTCGCAACATAGCGTCATCGACCCTCGCCGATATCGCCGCGTCTCCCATCCTTGCCGCACGCCATATGAAATGTTGGAACGTCGGGACACCGACACTGCCGGCGACGCTGACACTCGCCGCAGATCTGCCGCTGGCACTCGACGCTCCGAATGACCGGATCGACAATTATCGCGCCCTGGTCCGGGAACTTGCGACCCTATTTGCGGCGGAAAACGACGCCCCCCAGCGGCCATACGCATTCCTTTATGCGCTTTCCGATCAGATCCATCCTTCGGGCGTCGAACACGCCGATGGCACCGATATACGTCACGCGCTGCGTACTTTCGTCGACCCCGACGTCGAACGCGCCTGGGCCGACGTTCCGGCGCACGAAATGATCCATCGCTGGATCGGCAAGCGGCGCCCGGTTGCGGGTCTGGCGCAGCGCGATTTTCACGGCGCGCTCGATACCTCGCTACTGTGGATCTACGAAGGGCTGACGAATTATCTCGGCTACGTCGTGGCGACGGGGGCGGGACAGATTTCGCAGGCCAGCATGCGCGATCAGCTCGCAAGCCTTGCCTCGGGGTGCCAGGCCAGGCGCGGCCGGGCATGGCGCAGCCTGACCGATACGATGCGCGCGGCGCCGGCCTATTTCGGCGCCGGACCGGAATGGGCGTCCGACCGTCGCGGCGCGGACTATTATGATGAAATGGTGCTCGTGTGGCTCGACATCGATATGCGCCTTCGCGAACATAACGGCATCCATATCGGTCTCGACCATGTGGTCGCGAACCTGTTCGGCGGCGCCGCATCCGCAGGCATCGCGGTGACGTCGGACGAGGTGATGGACGCACTTTCCCGCGCCGCGCCGCACATCGACTGGCCGGAATATTTTTCGCGGCACCTGGATGACATCGACACACCAGCGCCGATCGCCGGACTGACGCGCGCAGGCTGGCGGCTCGTGACGAAGAGCCGCCCGAACGCATTTGACCGCAATCGCTTCGCCATGGACGAGGAGCTAGATCTGCTCGGCGCGCTGGGCTTCAGTGTTCGCAATGACGGCACGATCACTGACGTCGTGCGAGACAGTCCGGCGGCAAATGCCGGGTTGGTACCGCATCAACGCATATTGTCGATCGGCAATCGCTCCTTCGATGTCGGCACGGCTTTGGACGAGATGTTCAAAGACGGCCAAGATGTCCGGCGCGTTCGCCTGACCGTGAAGGACGGCGCATTCGTCGAAACGGCCGAGTTGTGCGTACCCGCCGGTGTCGGCTTTCCGCATCTGGAACGTGGTGACGGCGACGACCGGCTGACCGTCCTGCTCACGCCTCTCCACACTGCTTAGCGATGTGCGGTGCAGCATATAGGTTCAAGGTATCTGTCCGAGGGCGGCGTAGCCGTAGGACATGGATGGGGGACAGATTTCGACACAGCCGATGCAAGATGACGGCCGCGCATCGCGGCCGCTCTTCGGCCTCCCGCGCGGCGCAGTGCTCGTCATCTTCGTCGAATTCTGGGAACGATTCAGTTTCTATGGGATGTTGGCCATCCTGGTCCTCTTCCTGCGCGATGATCCATCCAATGGCGGGTTCGGCTGGGATGCAGCGGATGCACTGACCCTCGTCGGAACCTATTCCGCCTGTATGTACGGCCTGCCGTGGCTGGGCGGGATCATCGCCGACCGGTTTATCGGGTTTCGCAATGCCATTCTTGTCGGCCTCGTTCTGATGACGGCAGGGCATCTCCTGATGGCTGTGCCGCACCTTATCATCGCGGCAACGGCGGGACCCGTCGGCGACGCGCTTCTGGCCGGGGCGCCCATTGGCGAGCTGCTGCCGACGGACACGACCGTCCTCGCCCTGGGACCGGGCGCGGTCAGCGTCAGCCTGGTTGTAGGGCTGACCTTCTACGGCGCTCTCCTCTGCCTGGTCGTCGGCAACATGCTGATGAAGTCGCCGCTGATCGTTCTCATGGGGGAACTGTTCGATGAGGCGGATCCCAAACGGGAAGCCGCATTCTCCTACTATTATCTGTCCATCAGCGTCGGATCGCTCTTCGCCGGTCTGGTCATAGGGACGCTGGCACAATCGGCCGGCTGGGACGCCGGGTTCGCGCTGGCCGGCCTGGGTATGGCGACGGCGCTGCTGTCCTATCTCATGCTCGGACCAAGGATGCTGGGGAACGCCGGACGCGGCGATCGCGTCCGTCCGGCATCGCCAGTAGGAGAGTCCCAGGCAGATATTGCGTCGGGCGCAAATCCCTATGCCGGTCTGATTCCGGTCTTCACGCTCGGCATCTTTCTGACCCTGTTCGAGATCGGCTGGTTTCAGCTTTACGGCAGCTGGGCGCTCGTCATTGAGGAACAATTGGATCGTGCCGTCGCCGGGTTTACCGTGCCGACGCCTTGGTTTCAGTCGGTCAACGCCGCAGTGGTCATCGCCATCACGCCGATCGCCGCGATGCTGTTCGTTCGCCTGGCGCGACGGGGGCGGAACGTGGGCGTCATTGAAAAATACGCCGCGGCGCTTTTTTTCTGCGCCATCTCGCAGTTTTTGATGGCTTGGGTTGCAGCGGGCGGCGGGACGGCTGCGGCCTTGGTCGTCGTCGTGCTCGCAATCATTCTCGTATCCCTGGGAGAGCTCCTCGCCTGGCCCTCGACCTATGGGATGGTATATTCCGCGGCACCGGCGGCGTGGGTCGCGTCCGTCATGGGCGCCTGGTATCTGCTGACGCTCCTCTTTCCATGCTGATACGAGCGTCTTGCTTGCTTTCTTTTTTGGTTGAGGGGGTGGGGCAAACCCTATCAAAGA
>JBCCAC010000397.1:0-2303 GCA_039815015.1 Pseudomonadota bacterium
GGCCGATCATTTCGTGGCGAAGTTCGCCGATCTGAACGCCGTTCCGGTGCGCCCCGTCGACGACGATGCGCTGCGCGCGCTGCTGTCGCACGACTGGCCGGGCAATGTACGGGAACTGGAAAATACCATGCACCGCGCCGTGCTGCTGGCGACCGGCGACAGCATCGGGGCCGAGGCGATCGTCCTGCCCGACGGTAGCCGCCCGGGCGCCGGGACCGGCATGATCGAAACCGCAGCAGCCACGACCGTCGCCGCCGCGCCCTCCGCAGTCGGCAAGACCGTGGCCGCGGTGGAGCAGGATCTGATCATCGACACGCTGAAACACACGTTCGGCAACCGCACGCACGCGGCCAACATTCTCGGTATCTCGATCCGGACGCTCCGGAACAAGCTGAACGATTATACGAAGTCGGGTATTCCGGTGCCGCAGCCCGGGCTGGCGCAGGAGAAGGCGGCGTGACGACCCGCGATACATTTCTTCCTAAGCCAGGGCGAAATTTCTCGTGATGCCTCTCACCATATTCAGGAACGCGGGCTTTAACGCCGCCGCCGGACGCGATCTGGGGCTGGGCGTCGGCGTCCTTCTCATCATCGCGATGCTGATCGTGCCGCTGCCGGCGATGCTGCTCGACTTCGGCCTCGCCATTTCGATCGCGCTCGCGGTCCTTATCCTCATGAGCGCGCTCTTTATCGAGAAGCCGCTGCAGCTGTCCGCCTTTCCGACGATCCTTCTCGTGGCGACCATGCTGCGCCTCGGCCTCAACCTTGCATCGACGCGGCTGATCCTCTCCGAAGGCCACACGGGTCCGGCGGCGGCCGGCGGCATTATCGAGGCGTTCGGCGGTTTCCTGATGGGTGGCAGCGCCATCATCGGCATCACCATCTTCCTCATTCTCGTCACCATCAACTTCATCGTCATCACCAAGGGCGCCGGCCGTATCGCCGAAGTCGCCGCCCGGTTCAGCCTGGACGCGATGCCAGGGAAACAGATGGCGATCGACGCGGATCTTTCGGCCGGACTGATCGACGAATCCGAAGCGCGCGAACGCCGCGCCGAGCTGGAGGCGGAATCGGGCTTTTTCGGCGCCATGGACGGCGCCTCCAAATTCGTACGCGGCGATGCGGTCGCGGGCCTACTCATCACTGCGATCAACATCGTCGTCGGTCTGATCGTCGGCGTCGGTACGATGGGCGTCGACCTCGGTACTGCCTTCGCCAGCTATACCGCGCTGACGGTCGGCGACGGGCTGGTGACGCAGATCCCCGCCCTCATCGTCTCGACCGCGGCCGGCATTCTCGTCACCAAGGGCGGCATGAAGGGTCGCACCGAAGCGGCCCTGGTCGAGCAGTTGACGCGGCATCCGAAAGCCATCGGCACGGCGGCGGTCCTTCTCGGCGTGCTGGCGCTGATGCCGGGCCTGCCGTTCCTGCCCTTCGCCGCGCTCGCCGCCGGCGCCGGCTATGGCGCATGGCAACTGACGCATCGTCGCCGCGCTGCCGCACTGCACGACGCCGAGGTGCGCGCCGCCGAAGCCGAAGCGGTGCCGTCCGAAGAGCCGATCGCGACGGCGCTCGCCATGGACCAGGTCCGTATCGAACTGGGGCTCGGTCTCCTGGGCCTCGTCGAGGGCAAGAATGGCGACGTCAATCTGGCCGAACAGGTTCGGGCACTACGCAGGCAACTGGCGGCCGAGTTCGGTTTCGTCATGCCGTCGGTCCGGCTTTCGGACAATCTGGCGCTGGCACAGAACGACTATGTCGTGATGCTGAAGGAAACCGAGGCGGGCCGCGGAACGCTCGCTCCGGGACGTCTGCTGGCGATGCACCCGGCCGGCGCCGACATCGCCCTTCCCGGGGAAGAGACGGTGGAGCCGGCCTTCGGCATGGCCGCGAAATGGATCGATCGCAGCGCACAGGGTGACGCCGCGGGCCTGGGCCTCACCGTTGTCGACGCGGCGACCGTCGTGACGACGCATCTGACCCAGATCGTCAAGGACAATATCGCCGAACTCCTCAGCTATGCCGAGGTACAGAAGCTGATCGACGATCTGCCGGCGGAGCAGAAGAAGCTGGTGGCCGATCTCGTCCCGGCGGCCGTCAGCATGTCGACCGTCCAGAGGGTTCTGCAACGCCTCCTGGCCGAGGGGATTTCCATCCGCGACCTGCCCGGGATTCTGGAAGGCATCGCCGAGGCGGCCGCCTTTACCGGCAACGTCGTCTCCATGACCGAACATGTCCGCACGCGGCTGGCGCGTCAGATTTCGGCGGCGGCGGCGCAGGGCGCGACGATCCCGGTCGTCACC
>JBCCAC010000152.1:0-6411 GCA_039815015.1 Pseudomonadota bacterium
TAGTCCGGCGCGGCGCGGTCGATCAGAAAGCGTTCATAATCATCGGCATCCGCGCGCCGTGTCCGGCCGTGCCAGGTCCGCAGGATCATCTCTATTCTCCTGATGTGTCTTCGCCCTCCTGCATCTTATTTATGAGCGCGCGAAAATGTTTTGCCATCAGGAGATCGGGTTCGACCATTTCCAGCACTTCGATACCGGCCGGAAAGGCACCGCCGCCGTTCATGAACATGACGAGGCCGTCCCCCGTTTCCGGCGCGAAATAGACCTGGGCGTGCTCGCCGAAATCATTGCCGCCATGATTGAGGACCATGCGGTCCGGTTCGCCGAACAGACCCCAGCCGACGCCGTAACCGATGGGATCGGGACAGTCCGGCCCCTCGGCGATACAGGCATAGCCGAGCTCGCCGTCCGACGAGGAATGGAGGCGCGCGCGTTCCGCCTGCAGCTCCGGCGAAAGACCGTCGTCCGCCATTAATGCGGTCAGGAAGTTCGCATAGGCGGGCACGGTGGCATAGAGATTGTCCGCCGCCGAGGTCTCGCCGACTTCGATAAGACTGCCGGAGGCCGAACGCGTAAAGGGTGGATAGACGGTCCCGTCGCCGCCGACCGGATGCGGCACGCGTCCTTCCAGCCACGGCTCACGGCTGACGCTGATTTCCGTGATGCCGAGCGGGGTCAGGAGCACCTCCCGCACCAGGGTCGGATAGTCGGTTTCGAACCGTGCCTGCAGATAGTCGGCCAGGAGCTCGATCGCGGCGCCGGAATAGTGAATCTCGCCATTTCCGGGTTCGTCGATGAAGGCGAGCCGGCCATCGTCATAATTGTGCGGCCAGTTGAGAAGTCCGGCCTGGTGCGAAAGGATGATGCGTGGCGTCAGCATCTCATAACGGGGATCGTCCGCAAGGTCGGGATGGCTGACATGCGCATGGATCGGGTCGTCGAGCGTCATGCGGCCCTGACTGACCAGCCTGAGGACGGTTTCGGCCAGCATCGTCTTGGCGACGGACGCGGTGTTGAAAGCGGTGCGCTCCGTGACCGGAACGCCGTCCGACTGCTCGCCATAATAGCGCGTCCAGACGGTTTCGCCGTCATCGATCTTAGCGAGCCCGAAGCCGGAGATATTGGGCCGCGCCACGATGTCGGCGGCGAGCGCATCGAGCCCGGCGGGCGGCGCGACTTCGGCCGCTTCTGTTGCGGCGGCGTTCGCATCTTCCGATGTCTCCGCCGACGTACAGCCAGCGGTCGCGACCGCCGCACCGGCGATCCCAAGTCCCACGACGATCCCACGCATTCGATGCTCCTCCATCCGTATTTGTGTATTGTATCACCAATACACAAGGAATTGCACTGTCAAGTCACGACGTAGAGGTCCGGGGCAAAGCTGGTGGCCGAGACCGATCCGGTCGAACTTCAGATAAAGTCAGCTCAGGATTTCGGCATATCCGCCGGCGAGAACGCGGTCGACCTCGGCGCGATAGCGCTCGAACTGCGCATGGCCCGGCGAAATGCGGCCGAAGGCGTCGTCGCCCGATGGCAGCAGCGCGAGCGGCGTCGAGACGGGAAGGAGCGCGCTGCCACGTCCGACCTGGAGCGTTGTCAGAAGGCCGTAGAGCGTGCCGCCCGATGCCGGCCGGCCGAGAATGACCAGCCGGTACTGACCGAGCTCGTTGGTGATCAGATAGATATGGCCGGACAGGGCCGACACGCCCACATTTCCGGACTGCGAATAGTCCGCATCCACGCGCTCGCTTTCGCGAAAGACGAGATGTCCGCTCGCGTCGTCCCAGCCTATCGCAAGGCGGTGCGCATAGACCGACCCCGGCGCGCCGGCCGACGGGCGGAGCATGACATAGTCCTTTTCCAGCCAGCCGACCGCGGCACGTGAATAGGCACCGAGATGATCGGGTGCGGTGCTGCCGGAACCGGTAGACGGCTCGCCTTCGCCGCGAAGCGAGATGCCGAGCGCGTCTTCGATACGGATCAGCGTCGCGAGCGTGAAACGCCGCCGCCCGCCAAGGGCCTTTTCCAGCGTCGACAGGCTGATCCGGGCCTCGTCCGCCAGCCATTGCCGGGACTTGCGCCGCCGGGCCAGCGCCTCGCGAATGCGCGCCGCGATCGGGCCGCCATCGATGTCGGTCGCGATATCCGCCTCCCCCTTCATACGCGCTGCGTCTTCGCACGCGTACAAATCCGCACATACCCGTCCGAACGCGGCTGCGACAAGGGCCGGGCGTCCGCATCTTCGCGGAGATCGGCGGGAAGCGCCGCTCGCCGGAATGGTCATGGTGCGCAAAATCCGATCCTTCATCGAAAAGGGACGAGCATGATGGATTCAGATACGATGCCGGACGACCGGCCCAACCTGTCGAAGCGGATTTTCAGAGTCGGCGCGCTGGCGGCGGCGCTGGCGCTGCTTCTGTTCTTCGTCAATCTTCTCATCTTCGATCGGCAGGGCGCGGCGCAGGCGGTCGAACGCGATATCACGCAGAGCTGGGGCGCACCGCAGACCGTTGCCGGCCCGTGGCTGATCGTGCCGCACGAGGTGCAGCGCGTGCGCCGGGTCGAGCGCAAGAGCGGCCGCGTCACCGAAGAGGCCTACCGCAAGCGAACGCTCATAACCTTCGTTCCGGAGACGGTCGACGTCGACGCCACATTGCGGCCGCAGACGCTGTCGCGAGCTCTTTATGAACTGACCGTCTACGACGCGGATGTCGGACTGGCGGCGCGGTTTCGACCGCAGGTACCCGACCGCGCCAGCGTCGATGAGGGCACGCTGAAGTGGGCGGATGCACGCCTGATGTTCGGCGTGTCCGACCCGCGCGGGCTCTCGCCCGAGCTGACCGTGACCGTGAATGGCGAAAGGGCGCGTCCGGAGGCCGGTATCCCGGGCGAGAACACGCGCCCCGGCATGCTGAGCGTGCCGCTTGATCTGACGGGCGCGCCGACAGGGCCGCTCGCGCTGACAGTGAACGCGGAGATGCGCGGCAGCCGGGCCATTGATTTCGTGACGCCGGGTCAGACGACCCGTACGAACATGGAAAGCATCTGGCCGCATCCGAGCTTTCAGCAAGTATCGCCGACACAGTCGGCGATCGGCGAGGACGGGTTTCGCGCGACGTGGGAGGTTTCGAATCTCGCGACCGGAACGCCGCTCGTCATGACGCAGACGGAGCCGCCTACCTTTTCAGGGGCGGTGACGGCTTCGGTGGCTCTGGTCGAGCCGGTCAATCTCTATTCCCGGCTGGCACGGGCAACGAAATATGGCGTCCTTTTCATCGCGCTCAGCTTTCTCACCTATCTGCTGTTCGATATTATCGGCGACCGGCGCGTGTCGCTGCTGGGATATGCGCTGATGGGTCTGGGTCTCGTCCTGTTCTTCGTGCTGCTGACGGCGCTTTCCGAACATATCTCGTTCCTGCCGGCCTATCTGGGGGCGGCGGCGACGTTGACGCTGATGATCGCGCTCTATTCGCGGGCGATCCTTGGGGGAACGCAGCCGGCGGCTATACTCGGCGGCCTCCTGGCGACGCTCTATGCCGGCCTGTATCAGCTGCTCGGCCTGGAGGATTTCGCGCTCCTTACGGGAAGCCTCATCCTGCTCGCCGCCCTGGCCGCGCTGATGTACGCGACGCGCAACATCGGCCGCGCCGTGCCGGCGCCGGCCTGATGCTGCTGGGGCCTGATGCTGCTGGTTGTGTCCCCAGGCCTCTTGTCAGGCGTGGATCCTCACGCGTGGATCGGCGCGCCTTCCACGTCCATCGCGGCTTCCTTCAGGGCCTCCGAATGGGTCGGGTGGGCGTGGCAGGTGAGGGCGATGTCCTCGGAACTCGCGCCGAATTCCATCGCCTGCGCGGCCTGGCCGATTATGGTCCCCGCCATGCTGCCGATGATGTGGACGCCGAGGACGCGGTCGGTGTCCGCATCGGCCAGCACCTTCACGAAGCCTTCGGTGTCGCGGTTGGTCTTGGCGCGGCTGTTGGCGGCGAAGGGGAATTTACCGGCGATGTAGGCCGTTCCCGCGTCCTTCAGCTGCTCCTCGGTCAGGCCGACGCTCGCGACTTCCGGATGGGTGTAGACGACGGCCGGGATGACGGCGTGATTGACATAGCCTTCGCGGCCGGAAATCCAGTCGGCGACGGCGATGCCCTCATCCTCGGCCTTGTGCGCGAGCATGGGGCCGGGCGTGACGTCGCCGATGGCGTATATGTGGGGGACGCCGGTCCGCCCCTCGGCGTCGACGTCGATCTGGCCGCGATCGTTGGTGGCGAGGCCGGCGGCCGCGAGGTTCAGACCCTCCGTATTCGGGCTGCGGCCGATGGAAACGAGGACGACGTCCGCCTTCAGGACGTCGGTATCGCCGCCCTTGGCCGGTTCGGTGCTGACATGGGCGACGCCCTTCTTCACCTCGACGCCCGTCACCTTCGTCCCCGTCTTCAGCGTCATGCCCTGTTTCTTGAGGATGCGGGCGAAGGCCTTGGTGACCTCGCCGTCGAGGCCGGGCGTGATGGTCGGCATATATTCGACCGCCGTCACCTCGGTGCCCAGCCGGTTGTAGACGCTGCCCATTTCCAGGCCGATATAGCCGCCGCCGATGACGATCATGCGCTTCGGCACGGCCTTCAGCGACAGCGCCTCGGTGGAGGACACGACGGTTTCGCCGTCGATCTCGACGCCGGGCAGCGGCGTGACGCCGGAGCCGGTGGCGATGATGAATTTGCCCGCCGTGTAGGTCTTTCCGCCCACCTCTACACTGTTCGCATCCGTAAACGCGGCGCGGCCCTTCAGCCAGTCGACCTTGTTCTTCTTGAACAGGAATTCGATGCCGCCGGTCAGCTCGCCGACCGCCTTCGCCTTCTCGGCCTGCATCCGGTCCCAGTCGAGCGTCACCTCGCCGAAGGAGAGGCCGAACTTGCCGAGCGCCCCCGATTTCGCCTCCTCGTAAAGCTCGCTGGCATGTAGGAGCGCCTTGGAGGGAATGCAGCCGACGTTGAGGCAGGTGCCGCCGAGAGTCTCCCGGCTTTCCGCGCAGGCGACCTTCAGTCCGTTCTGCGCGGCGCGGATGGCCGCGACATAGCCGCCGGGGCCGGCGCCGATCACGATGAGGTCATAGTCTTTGGCGGACATCGGGGCGAATTTCCTTATCTGGAGACGGGGAGGATGCGCCGCTCATATGGGGGCGGGCGGGGTGTTGAAAAGCCGTGGCCGCATGTTTCGACCGATCAGGGCTTTCGGCCAATCAGGACTTTCGGTCGATCAGGGCGCTTCCATCAGCAGGCCGGCGATGGCGTCCTCTTCCATCATCGGCGACAGGCCGCTCGCATAGCCGGTGAAGACGTGCGTCGGCGTACCGTCGGCAGCGAACGTATAGGTGCGCGGCAGGGCGATCATGCTCTGGCGGCTGAGGGCCAGAAACGGTTCCGGCGCCACGAACCCCCAGGCGAGCGCTTCGGCGCCGGCGCGGGCGAGAAAGCGGCGCCCCTGCGCGGGATCGAAGGGCGGCGCGTCGACGTAAAGATAGGCGATATTGAGATCATCGGGGCCGAAGCGCGCGCGGAGGTCTGCGAGCAGTCCGGCCTCCGTGACGCACGGGCCGCAATTCTCGTCCCAGAATCCGATGACGGTCGGAACGCCGGGCTTCAGACGCGCGGCGAGCGGCATTTCCTCCCCCTCCGGCGTCACGATCGGAATGTCGGCGAAGCTGGCGAGCGTCCCCGGCATTTCCGCGCGATCGAGCTGGAGCAGGAACGCGACGAGCGCGGCCAGGGCGAGGGCGGGCAGCGTCCAGAGCGCGATCTTGGCCATCGAAGGAGATTCCCGGAACATGGCGGCTGCCCTTTCCTTGCGCTTCACGACCGGACCTCGCAACGCTAAAGCCCGGCGTCATGGCAAAACTCGCATTTCTAGGGCTCGGCGTCATGGGCTTTCCGATGGCGGGGCACCTCGTCGCGGCGGGACATGACGTCACGGTCTACAACCGGACGGCCGCGAAGGCCGCGGCCTGGACCGAGGCATATGGCGGCCGATCCGCGCCGACCCCGGCCGCGGCGGCAGCGGGCGCGCGGATCGTCCTCGCCTGCGTCGGCCGCGACGAGGATCTGCACGCCGTCACGCTGGGCGGGGACGGCGCGTTCGGCGCGATGGACGCGGGCACCTTGTTCATCGACCATACGACCGTATCGGCGCGGCTGGCGCGAGAGCTGGCCGAGGCGGGCGCGGCGCGCGGGATCGGCGTTCTCGATGCGCCGGTATCGGGCGGCCAGGCGGGCGCGGAGGCGGGGCAGCTGACCGTCATGGCCGGCGGCGCGGCGGACGATTTCGCGCGCGCCGAGCCGATCATCGCGGCCTATGCCAGGCGGATCGGCCATATGGGGGCGGCAGGCGCAGGGCAGACGACGAAGATGGTCAACCAGA
>JBCCAC010000175.1:0-5615 GCA_039815015.1 Pseudomonadota bacterium
ACGGCGGACGGCTATATCGAACGGGTCCGTACGGACGAAAGCGAACGCGGCTCCCTGTTCCGGGATCTCCTGATCCACGTTACCGCCTTTTTTCGCGATCCGGACTATTTCGAGGTGCTCGGCACCGAAGTCGTCAAGCCACTGCTTGCCGGGGCCACCGATGACATCCGCGTCTGGGTGGCGGGCTGCTCGACCGGTGAGGAAGCCTACAGCCTGGCCATGTTGTTCGCCGAGGCCGCCGACGACGCGAGCCGGCGGCCAGCGGTTCATGTCTTCGCGACCGACATCAGCGACGACATGCTGAGGATTGCGCGCGAGGGACGCTATCCCTCGGCCGCCCTCCTCGACATTCCGGAGCGGTACCGGGAACGCTACACGATCGGCCTGCACGGACAGTTTCAGATCAGTCCGCGCATTCGCGACATGGTGCGCTTCTCTGCGCACAGCGTCATCAAGGATCCGCCCTTTTCGCATCTGGATCTGATTTCCTGTCGTAACCTCCTCATCTACATGGGCGACGAAATACAGACATCGGTCGTGCCCCTGTTTCATCGCGCCCTGAAACCCGGGGGCCATCTGTTTCTGGGGCCGTCGGAGGGGTTATCGCAGCATGAGAAGCTGTTCTCGACCGTGCATCAGAAGGGGCGACTGTTCCGCCGTCTGGATGTGAAAACGAGCTATGGTACGGCCCTTCCAATGACACGGGTGCGCCGTTCACCCCCGCATCATCAGACAGGACCCTCGTCGGTGGAAGAACACCCGACGCGCGAACGTCTCGACCTTTTCTCCTCGACTCTGTTGAAGCGATATGCCCCCGCCGGCGTGCTTCTCGATACCGATGGCGACGTGCTGACGTCCCAGGGCGAACTGGCCAAATTCTTCCGTCCGGTGCCGGGCCTGCAGGAACGTCACGTATCGCAACTGGCCCGCAGCGACGTCCGCAAGGCCCTGATTCCGCTGCTACGCGAGGCGTCGAACGCCAACGAACGGCGCGCAAAACGCGACGTTGAGGTGTCTTCGGAGTTCGGCAGTCAGACGGTCGACCTCGTCGTCGACCCGCTCGGCGACGGGACGACCATGGTCGTCTTCATCGAAGTGGACGGGTTTCGGCAGCAACTCGACCGCTTCTACAGCGATACGGACGGCAATGACGACCGGGTGCGAGATCTGGAAGAGGAACTGCGTCTCGTACGCTTTCGCCTGCGTGGCACGGTCGAAGAACTGGAGACGGCGAACGAGGAACTGAAGAGTTCCAACGAAGAAATAATGTCGATGAACGAAGAGCTTCAGTCGGCCAACGAAGAGCTTTCGACCGTCAACGAGGAATTGAAGTCGAAGATCGACGAGATCGCGTTTGCCAATGACGATTTGAGCAATTTTCTCGGATCGGCGCAGCTGCCGCTGATCATCGTCGACCAGAATCTCTGCATTCGCACGTTCACGCAGGAGGCCGTGCAGATCCTCCCGCTGGTCCCTGCGGATACCGGCCGCCCCCTCATGGATGTGGCGGCACTCGTCGAAGGGGTCGACCTGGTCGCGGAAGCACGGAAAATCTTGGCTGGCGGGGCGACGTTGGAAGCGCCGGTCACGAGCAAGAACGGCGCGCAAACCTTCCTCGCACGCATCATGCCCTACACGAATTCGGAGCATAAGATCGCCGGCGTCACCATGACGTTCACCGACATTACCCGCATGACTCAGCTGGAACACGATCTGCGGCACAAGAGCGATCGTCTGGAACTGGCGCTGTCATTCGGCAATATGGGTGTCTGGGAATATAATACGGAAACCGGAATGGCGATCCTCGACCGGGTCGAGGCCGACCTGTTCGGCCTGGAAGCGGACGAGCCGCTCCACATCGAGAGGTTCATGGAGCGGGTGCATCCGGACGACCGGCAACTGGTTCTGGACAATCTGCAAACCGCCGTCGACACGGACACGCTATATAATAGCGAGTTTCGGATCGTCAGGGACGATGGCGAAGTTCGCCTGATGAAAGGCGTCGGTAAAAGCGATAATGTCGGAGACCGTATGGTTGGCCTCAATTTCGACATTACCGAGGAAGACCGCGTCAAACGGGAAAAGGACCTGCTGTTCGAAGAGATGAACCACCGCGTGAAGAACCTGTTCGCGGTTATTTCTTCGGTTGTGACGCAGTCGGCGCGAAAATCGGAAACGACGACGACACTGGCGGAGTCGCTGCGCGGACGCATACTCGCCCTGTCACGGGCGCACGCCTACACGCTGGACCGTGAAAGCAGCGACAAGCCCGTCCTGTTGTACGATCTGCTGACGGTCGTTCTGGGATCGCACGTTACCGATCATGATGTCGTCCTTGAAGGTCCCGATGTCCTCGTCACCGCGCAGATGGCGACTCCACTCGGCCTGATCCTGCACGAACTCGCCACCAACTCCTGCAAATACGGCGCCCTGCGCGCGGACGATGGCCGCATCGCGCTCGGCTGGACGAACGGCAGCGGGACGCTTGATATCAGCTGGTCGGAGCGGGGCGGTCCGAACATTGCGCAGCCGCCATCCGACAACGGATTCGGAAGCCGGTTGATCGATGGCAGCGTCGCGCAGTTGGGCGGCCGCATCGAACGCGACTGGAATCCGGCAGGGCTCACCGTGCGCATGTCGTTCCGCATCGACGACGAAGGCGCGGTGGATGACCGATGAGTGGCGACGACCAAGCTACGACCGGCACGAGCGCGGGTGTTCCGCTGACCGGCATTCGCGTGCTCATCGTCGAAGACGAAGCGCTGATCGCCATGGACCTCGAAGATCTGATTCTGGACGGCGGCGGCCTATTGGTCGCACCGCCACTTCGCACCTGCCGCGAAGCATTGGCGGTGAGCGAGGCTCAGGACATCGACCTCGCCATCCTCGACGTGTCATTGCCCGACGGCGAGGTCTATCCCGTGGCCGAAGTGCTGCGCACGCGCGACATACCCCTAATCTTCCATTCCGGTCATGCCGCCCATCAGGACATAAAGGGCCGCTTCCCGAATGCAGGCTGGATCGCCAAGCCCTCCGATACCAGCGTCATCATGGATACGCTTCTGACGCTCATGGACCTGTAGGTCCGCATCCGGATATTTATCCTGCCAGTGTCGCCCGGGCGGGTGCCGGTGACTGCACGTGTTTTCGCAGGGCCGTCGGAGAAATGCCCGCTGATTTGCGGACTGCGGTTTCCATATCGTCAGGGGACGCGAAACCGGCGGCAGCGGCGACTTCGGCGATTTTCGCGTCTGATTCCAGCAGCAGCTGCGTTGCCGTCTGCAACCGATGGCGCTTCACATAGTCCTTGACGCCGAGGCCGAGCGCCTTTCGGAACAAACGCGCGAAATGGTAGGGGCTGACCCCGCCCGCCGCCGCGATGTCCGCGAGCGGCAGGGGCGTTGCAATCCGGTCGTGGATGTAATTCAGCGCGTTGCTGACCGACTTGGGTATGTCGCGGCCCCGGCGTTGCCGGACGTCGAGATGATGGGCGACACGCGACAATAGCGTCATCGCGAAGCCGTCTAGGCAGGATGGCGGTAGTGTCTTGCGATACCGGCCGACCGTATCGGCGATCAGCTGCGCAGTGCCGCAGAGGCCGGGATCGAAAATATTTTCGAGCGGGCGCGGCGAGACATCGCCATTGTGGATCGAGAGGGCCTCACTGGTGCGTTCCGGCGCGACCATTACGGACAGCACGCGCTCCTGCGCCTGCAAACGCGGCGTCGGTGTGTCAGGGCGCCCCGGCATGAACGAGAACATGCCTGGTCGGCCCGGCATATTGGGCGCCGGCTGCTCGCAGGGATCGGCACGCTCGGCGATGGCGATACACAGCATGTCGGCATGTTGAAACATGTCTGGAACTGTCGCCTCGAAAGGTGCGCCGGTTTCGTCCGCCGTGCCAAACGCGAACAGGCAATCGCCGCCAGCGATCAGCATGAAACTCTCGGCGCTTGTGTCCTGCAAAAACATACAGGTGATCCTCGATAAGCTGTCTGAGGCCTTCAGCCTAGCGAATGATCGGCAGCTTTTCTTACGCAGCAGGCGCAATCATTGTTTATTCTTGCCTCGCAAAAGCATGTTGTTCGCCTTGAAAATCGAAGGCCTGGGCGGCGCTTGCGGAAGTCAGCAGGCGTCGAACGCCGATGTTCCGCTTAGAAGCGCACCGGCGGACGTGACGGCTGCGCCCTGAAACAGCACGCCGCACTGAACCCGGTGGTTCACCTCGCCGCCGGCAACATCGCCATCGTCCGTGATCGTATCGATCTGCCGATATGCTTTGCCACCCACTTGCTGCACCAAGTCCAGAAAGATCGGCGCCGATTCGAAGACGGCGTCCTGATCCTCTTCGCCGAGCGACGACAGGCGTCCGACGACCGTCGCCCCCAGATCATACCCTTCGGGTCCCTTGACGAACCGGAGCTTCACGGCGGTCGCGCTTTCGATATTCGCGATTACGAGAAACAACAATTCCAGCAACAGCAGCGCAAGCGGCGTCGCGGTCTCGACGTCGAGCATGTCATCCTTGCACTCAACGAGAACGCCGCCCGCCAGATTGAGCGAACCCGGCAGACGAGCGACGATATTTTCGACCATTTCGCACATGGGAATCCGGTCGAGGTCGGTGCGCTCGGCGATCCGCCGCTGCACCTCGGCGATCGCCTCGATGCGCACCCGCGTCCTCTCCAGCACCAGTCCCTGGTCGCTGCCCAGGCGCGCCGCGCTGCGACCCTCCAGCGAAATCATGCTGGCAATGACCTGCAGCGTGTTGATGATCCGATGCTGAAACGAAACGAGCCTGACATCCGCCTTGCGATCAAGTGCCTTACGATCGGTTGCATCGGGACTGGAATGCTCGGTCGGGCGGATGGCGTGGGTTCCTGTCAACCGGCCTGAAGCCGTTTTGCGCACCGGCTGTCGGGCCGGTGCAAGGGGCGAATCGAATACCGGCGTTTTCTGTGGCGAAACCGACGGCGACGATTTGCTCCCTGCCATATTCACCACCCCCTGTGTTGAGCCAATCCGTCGATTGTGTTGCGATCCCGTCCCCGCTTATCGAATGGGGCCAAAGTCCCGCAAAGTCTTCAAAGTTTGCGGAATGCTCCGGGCGTGACCCCGACGATATTGTGGAACGTCGTCGTGAAGTGCGACTGACTGGAAAATCCGACCGCGGCAGCGATATCGACGAGCGACCAGGTCGTCGCGCGTAAGAGTCGTTTCGCCTCGGAGATTCGCTCCTGCGTCACATAGCGATGCGGCGGCAGGCCCGTCGACGCCTTGAACTTCCGCGCGAAGGTAATAACGTTCATGTCGATTTAGGCGGCGAGGTCGCCGACATGAATGTCGCGATCGAAATTCTTCTCGATGTAGCGCTGCACCGTCTGCAGCGCGACTTTCGATAGCTGCGAAGACTGCGTCGCCTCGTTCAGCCGATCATAATCCGCCTGGCCCTGATCGGGCACGAAATTCGCCTTTGCGCTCTCGATGGCGGCAAACAGGCCCTCCTTGGTGAAGGGTTTGACGAGATAGCCATTCGGCTTCGCTGCCGAGGCCCGCATCACCGTGTTCCGGTCGGCGTGCGAGGTCACGAAAATGATGATGAGGTCGAGTTCGTC
>JBCCAC010000092.1:0-8003 GCA_039815015.1 Pseudomonadota bacterium
GCGGGCAGGTGCATGGCGGCGCAGCGTTCTTCCAGATGATCGCGGATTTCGCCCGAGGCCAGCGTGAAGAGGACGAGCCCCGGATGCTTGGCGATATCTGTCAGCACGCGCTCCAGATGCCCCTTGGAGCGTACCAGGGGCCAGAAATGCTTGACGGCATCGACCCCCTCGAAGCGCGCCAGCGATGCGCGCGTCACAGATTCCAGCGTTTCTCCAGTGGAATCGGAGACGAGATGCAGATCGATCCGTTTGGCCATCGAGGTTCCCTAGGCGCGTGCGGCCTTGTGGAAAAGTCGTCGGATGAACCGGCCGAACGACTCGTTTACGGTCCTGATTATGGAATTGGGGATGGAATCCGCATCGATACGGTCCCCGATTCGCTCACAGAAAATGGCTGGGGGAAGCGGCTGGTGCCGGGATCGGGGACGATCATGCCCGACTCGCGGTATACCCATGAGTCGGGTTGCCGACTGCCGGTTGGCAAGTCTGTTGATAAGCCGCTAAGCCCCGATATCCGCCATGCCTACAAACCACTAAATCCTTAAAAGAATGTTAGGAAGGAGAGGGCTGGTGTCGGCAACCGTGACGAAACAGGCCAGTAAGTCGCTGCTTTCGGTTCTCGCCGGCGAACGCCGTGATCCTCCGCCCGTCTGGTTCATGCGTCAGGCCGGACGCTATCTGCCGGAATACCGGGCGCTCCGAGCGGAAAAGGGCGGGTTTCTCGATCTCGTCTACGATGCGGAGGCGGCCGCGGAGGTCACGCTGCAGCCGCTGACCCGCTATGGGTTCGACGCGGCGATCCTCTTTGCCGACATTCTGATCGTCCCGCATGCGATGGGACAGACGCTGCGCTTTCTTGCCGGCGAAGGGCCCGACCTTACGCCGCGTCTCGCTGAAACACCTCTGGAGACGCTCAGACCGGCGTCTCAGCATCTGGAGGCGATCTACAGGACCGTCGCAGCCGTTGCCGCCCGTATGCCGTCTGGTGCCGCTCTGATCGGCTTTGCGGGCAGCCCATGGACCGTCGCGACCTATATGGTGAACGGATCGGGCAGCAAGGAGCAGGCCGAAACCCGCTTGATGGCCTATCGCGAGCCGGCGCGCTTCGCCGCGCTGATCGATGCCATCGCGGACATGACCGCCGATTATCTCATCGGTCAGATCGATGCCGGTGCCGAGGCGGTGCAGCTGTTCGACAGCTGGGCCGGCAGCCTGGCCCCCGATCAGTTCGCGCGCTGGTGCATCCGCCCGACCGCCGCGATCGTCCAGCGCGTGAAGGCCCGATATCCGGACGTGCCGGTCATCGGCTTTCCCAAGGGCGCCGGCGGCAAGCTTGCGGATTATGCACGCGAAACCGGCATCGATGCGATCGGCCTCGACGAGACGGTCGATCCGGTATGGGCGGACCGGGTGCTGCCGCCTGAATTGCCGGTGCAGGGCAATCTCGATCCGATGGTTCTCCTGACCGGCGGCGAGGCGCTGACGCTCGCGATCGCCAGGATCCGCGCCGCCTTTCAGGACCGGCCGCATATCTTCAATCTCGGTCATGGCATTTCGAAGGAAACACCGCTTTCCCATGTGGAGGCGGCGCTCGCCGCGATCCGCGCATGACCGGCTGGCTCGGCGGCGCCTATCTCTGGATAAAGGCCGCGCACCTGATCTTCGTCATCTTCTGGATGGCGGCGATGTTCATCCTGCCGCGCTATCTCGTGCATCTGCACGGGGAACCGGACCGGGTCGAGGAGTGGGGAGCCCGCATCGGCCGGTTGCGGCGCATCATCATGACGCCGTCGATGCTGGTCGTCTGGATATTGGGGATCGCGCTCGCGCTACATATCGGTTTCGCCGGTCAGGGCTGGCTACACGCGAAGATCCTGATCCTGCTCGCCTTTACCGGATTTCATGGCTGGCTGCTCGGGCTGTCGCGCAAGATGATCGCCGGTGCCCGGCCGGTTTCGGAGCCTCGTCTGCGGCTCCTGAATGAAATCCCAAGCGTAGTGACGATCGCCGTCGTCCTCCTCGCGGTCGTCAAGCCGTTTTAGAATCCAGGGCGGCCGCCGCTGCTCTCTTGACCCATTATGGGAAGCGGCTTAGCTGACGAAGATGCTGCCGCAGGGTCCTCCTGCGCGCCTTTTCACAATGTCGGTCCGATGCGTGATTTCTCATCATGCACATCTGTCACCTGACCTGACGCTTCCCTCGATAGCGGAATATCGCCGATGCACCTCCAAGACCTCAAGGACAAGAGCCCCGCCGACCTCGTCACCATGGCAGAGGAATATGGCGTGGAAGGCGCGTCGACGCTCCGCAAACAGGACCTCTATTTCGGAATATTGAAGGCCGAGGCTGAGGACGGCAACAAGGTTCTCGGCTCCGGCACGATCGAGGTCCTGCCGGACGGCTTCGGGTTTCTGCGCTCGCCGGAAGCTAATTATCTCGCCGGGCCCGACGATATCTATGTCGCGCCGAGCTATGTGCGCAAATTCTCCCTGCGCACCGGGGATACTGTCGACGGTGAAATCCGGGCGCCGCAGGACGGTGAACGCTATTTCGCGCTGACCGACGTCTCGAAAATCAATTTCGACGATCCCGATGTCGTCAGGACGCGGGTCAATTTCGACAATCTGACACCGCTCTATCCGGACGAGAAACTCAATCTCGATGTCGTCGACCCGACGGTGAAGGACAAATCCAGCCGCGTCATCGATGTGATCAGTCCGCAGGGCAAGGGCCAGCGCGCGCTGATCGTCGCGCCGCCGCGGACCGGTAAGACGGTGCTGCTCCAGAACATCGCGCGCGCGATCACGGAAAACCATCCCGAAGTCTTCCTGATCGTCCTCCTGATCGACGAGCGCCCGGAAGAAGTCACCGACATGCAGCGCTCGGTACGCGGCGAGGTCGTCTCCTCGACGTTCGACGAGCCGGCAACGCGCCACGTCCAGGTCGCCGACATGGTCATCGAGAAGGCCAAGCGCCTCGTCGAACACAAGAAAGACGTCGTGATCCTGCTCGATTCGATCACGCGTCTCGGCCGGGCCTACAACACGGTTGTTCCGTCATCGGGCAAGGTGCTGACGGGCGGCGTTGATGCGAATGCCCTGCAGCGGCCGAAGCGCTTCTTCGGCGCTGCGCGTAACATCGAGGAGGGCGGGTCCCTCTCTATTATCGCCACCGCGCTGATCGACACCGGTTCCCGCATGGACGAGGTGATCTTCGAAGAGTTCAAGGGTACCGGCAATTCCGAGATCGTCCTCGATCGCAAGGTCAGCGACAAGCGCATCTTCCCGGCGATCGATGTCGGCAAGTCGGGCACGCGCAAGGAGGAAATCCTCCTCGACAAGGATACGCTGTCGAAAATGTATGTGCTGCGCCGCATCCTCATGCAGATGGGCACGGTCGATGCGATGGAATTCCTGCTCGACAAAATGAAAGATTCGAAGTCGAACGAAGACTTCTTCGCGTCGATGAACCAGTGACGTTCGTTCCGATGAGCGTAGTTTGCCGATCTGGCGAGTTTAATTGATGACCGGCCTCGATCTGCATAGTCTTATGCTCGTGCAGGAACTCGGCAGCCTGTCCGATATCTGGGCGGCGATCCTAAAGGATTTCGCCAATATCGGTTCGCCGTCCGCGCTTGCCGCGTTCGGCCAGATCCTCGTCATCGATATCGTTCTGGCGGGCGATAATGCCATCGTCGTGGGCGCTCTGGCGGCCGGCCTGCCCGCCGAGGACCGACGCAAGGTTATCGCGATCGGCGTCCTCGCGGCGCTCGTCCTGCGCATCGTCTTCGCGCTGGTCGTGACCTGGCTTCTCGGCATTGTCGGTCTGATTTTCGCGGGCGGCCTGCTTCTGCTCTGGGTGGCCTGGCGCATGTGGCGCGAGGTTCGCGAGGATACGGGGCCGGGCTCGCCCGAAATCGTCGGCGACGAACATGCAGGCGTCAAACCGGCCAAGAGCTTCGCCGCGGCCGCCTGGGCCGTCGCCGTCGCCGACGTGTCCATGAGCCTCGATAACGTTCTCGCCGTTGCCGGGGCGGCGAAGGAGCATCCGGGCATTCTCGTCGTGGGGCTGATCCTGTCGGTCGCGCTGATGGGGATCGCAGCCAACGTCATCGCCAAATATATCGAACGCTACCGCTGGATCGCCTATGTCGGCCTGGCCGTCATCATCTACGTCGCCGGAAAGATGATCTACGAGGGCTTCGTCGACCCCGACGTGGGAATCGTGACGCTGGCCAGCCTGTTCTGAAATATTTCGATTAAACCGCGAGCCCGTCGTTTTGCGCTGGATTCGCGCGAAGACCGAAACGCTCTAACCGCTGCTACCGTCATCCGCGGCGGCCAGCATTGCGGCCATCTTTTCCCACAGCATGTTCATCGCCTTCATGGGTCGCACCATGACCTTGAACTCGGCGATTTCGCCATCGGCGTTCCAGCTGATGAGATCGATGCCATTGATGCTGATGCCGTCGATTTCGGCGGTGAATTCCAGCATGGCGTGCGCGCCATCGACGATGATCTTGCGATAGGCAAAGCCGCTGTCCGCGAATACATGCCCGGCCGCATCCAGATAGGCGAAGGTTCGCTCGCGACCGGCTTGCGGCGTATGGACGACCGGGGAGAAGAATACGGCATCCTCGGCCAGCTGGGCGCGCAGATCGGCCGCATCGTGCTGCGCAGCATGGCGCAGCCAGCGCGCGACCCTCGGATCTTCATGTGTATCCACCGCCGGTATGGACGCGGTCTCGGCCATCAGGCGTCTCCCAATATGCGCTGCATGAATACCAGCGTCAGCCAGGTATCGAACTTGTAGCCGATCTGTGGCAGGCGCCCGACCTCGGTGAAGCCCATTGTTTCGTGAAAGGCGATGCTGCCCTCATTGGCGCTGTCGACGCCACCGATCAGAACATGAAGGCCGCGGCGTGTCGCCTCGTCGATCAGCGCCTCCGTCAGAAGCCGGCCCGCGCCCTTGCCGCGCGCATGGCGGCCGACATAGACCGAATGCTCCGCCGTGTGCCGATAGGCTGGCCGCGCTCGAAACGTGCCGAACGTCGCGAAACCGAGTACGCTGTCGTCTTCGTCGTCGACGGCGGTGAAGACCGGCCAGCCATCGGCGCGCTTTTCATGCAGCCAGGCGCGCTGCTCTTCCAAATTGCGTGGCCGCTCGTCATACCAGGCCGTGCTGTTCAGGATCGCGTCATTGACGATCTCCAGGATTTCGGGAAGGTCGCGATCGATTGCGGGGCGAATGCTCGTCAAGGCGTCAGGGCTCCGTCCAAACGGCCAAAGGCATGGATTGACGTCATGCAACAGGAGCATCGGCAATGAAAGTCAATGTGGAGATCGATTGTACGCCGCAGGAGGCGCGCGCCTTTTTCGGCATGCCCGACCTGACGCCGGTGCACGAAGCCTATGTCAAGCGCATGACGGATCTTGCCAAGAACGGCATTGGTGAGGCGGATGTCGAAGCGATGATGAAGAACTGGATGGCGGGCATGTCGGCGTTCGGCAACACGAACTTCGCCGATCTCGGCAAGGCCATGTTCGGCGGTGGCCGGTCGGCAACGGCCGACCGCTGACGGCCGACGACCGGCCATGATGTCCAGCGATACGATCTTCGCGCTGGCCTCCGGCGCGTTGCCGTCCGCCGTGGCCATCATCCGCACGAGCGGATCGGCGGCGGGGCTCGTGTTCGAACGACTGATCGGCCGGCCGCCGCCCGATCGCCGCGATACGACTGTG
Organism: Pseudomonadota bacterium; assembly: GCA_039815015.1. Taxonomy (GTDB): domain Bacteria; phylum Pseudomonadota; class Alphaproteobacteria; order Sphingomonadales; family Sphingomonadaceae; genus Pacificimonas. Next base: position 5,742 of record JBCCAC010000092.1, read on the forward strand.
GCAAGCCTCAACGATCCCGAAACCGGTGCCATTCTCGATCAGGCGGTCGTTCTCTGGTTTGCCGGTCCCCGCAGCTTTACCGGCGAGGACGTGCTGGAACTGCAGGTCACCGGCAGCCGCGCGCTCGTCGATCGGCTGTCCGAACTGATCGCCGCGGTCCCCGGCTGTCGTCCCGCAATGGCCGGGGAGTTTGCGCGGCGGGCGTTTCTGGCCGGCAAGATGGATCTGACGGAGGTCGAGGGGCTCGCCGATCTGATCGATGCCGAGACGCGGGCGCAGCGCGAACAGGCGATGATGGTTGCTGGCGGCCAGCTGCGCACTGCGGCCGAGGATTGGCGCCGGCAGATTCTCGCCTTGCGCGCGGACGTGGAGGCATTGCTCGATTTTGCCGACGCCGAGCTCGATGTCGATCGGTTGTTGACGTCACAGAATGATGATGCGCCTTCGGTCCGCATTCAGGCGATCTGCGAAGACATCGAAACCGCCCTGCAAAGCCATGAGCGGGCGCGGCGGATTTCGCGAGGTCTGACGGCGGCGATCGTCGGGCCCCCCAATGCGGGCAAATCCAGCCTTCTGAACCATCTGGCGCGCAGCGATGCCGCCATCGTCTCCAATGTACCCGGAACGACGCGCGATGTAATCGAGGTACCGATCGATCTGGACGGCTATCGCATCAATGTGATCGACACGGCGGGCTTGCGGGCGACCGACGACCTTGTCGAAGCCGAAGGCGTGCGGCGCGCCCGTCGAGCGTCGGACGCCGCCGATGTCGTCATTCGGCTTCTGGGTAATGATGACGCGGCGGCGATGTCGGAAGCGGATGGGGAAGACGCAATCCTCGTGCGCTCCAAAAGCGATCTTCGCGATTGGCATTCCGAAGGCGCTGTGATCGACCTGTCGGCGAAGACCGGTGCCGGCGTTGCCGATCTGCGGCACGCGCTTGTCGCGCGTCTGGATGATCTTCCCGATAAGACCGGCGCAACGGTCGCGACCGTTCGGCAGCGCGACTTGCTCGAAAACGCTTGCCATGCGTTGCGGTCGGCAAGCCAAGCTCTTGACCCGGTGCTGATGGCAGACGATCTCAGGCGGGCAGCGGACGATATCGGTCGTCTGACCGGTCAGATTTCGACAGAGGAGATGCTCGGCCAGATCTTTGGCCGTTTCTGTATCGGGAAATGATGTCAGGTCGGATGTTCCACGTGAAACAAGGACAGGGTGAGGAATCGTGACCAAATCTTACGGCGTCATCGTGATCGGTGCCGGCCATGCCGGCGTCGAGGCCGCCGCCGCGGCGGCGAGGCTCGGCGTTCGTACGGCGCTCGTCACCATGGACCGTGCCGATCTTGGACAATTGTCCTGCAATCCGGCGGTCGGCGGATTGGGGAAGGGGCACATCGTTCGCGAGCTGGATGCGCTGGGCGGCGTTATGCCGAGGCTTGCCGATGTGGCCGGCATTTCCTTCCGTCTGCTGAATCGCCGCAAAGGTCCCGCGGTTCGCGGGCCTCGGGCTCAGGTCGATCGCGCCCTTTATCGCCAGGCCTCGTCGCGATGGCTCGGTGAAACGTCGATCGACCTGCTGATCGGCGAAGTGCGTGATCTGCGCATTCATCAGAACCGCGTCACCGGCTTATGCTTTGCGGACGGTACCATCGTCGATGCTGAACGCGTCATCCTGGCGACGGGAACCTTTTTGGGCGCGACGCTCCATATCGGCGACGATGTGCGCCGGGGCGGTCGCGCTGGTGGCCAGGCGGCCACGGCGCTCGCGACGCAACTGCGCGGACTTGGACTGGCGACCAGCCGCCTGAAGACCGGGACGCCTCCGCGCCTCGACGGGCGGACTATCGACTGGAGCGCGCTGGAGATGCAAGCGCCCGATCCGGAGCCGAGCTTCTTTTCCGCACTGACGCAAGCGCCGGCCGCTCCGCAGATCTGCTGCGGCATTTCCCGGGGCTTCAGCACCCTGATTGCTCTCGGCGCCTACCGGTGAAGCTCGCTTTCTTCCTCCGCGACTTCTTACCCTTCAGCGCGCTGTCATCTCCGTTATGGCCGCTCCTACCCAAAGAGAGATTTTACACCTCAGGTTGTCCTGAAGCCGAAAGGCGTCCCCAGGCGTATGCTCGCTTTGAGCCGGTGGGATGATGCAGTGGAACAGGCACAGCTGGGTGAGCTTTTCCAGGTAAGGTGCCAAAGACGCGACCAGAGAAACTCCCTTCACTGGTCCAAACTGGAAGAAGTCTCCAGAGAAGATTATTGTCTTCC
>JBCCAC010000295.1:0-3540 GCA_039815015.1 Pseudomonadota bacterium
AGGCAGTTCGAAATCGACGAGCGCGTTGAGCAGTACCGATCCCGACGATGTGTCGCCGCCTACCGGCACCTCCACGTCCCCGACGGTGAATTCGTCGGCATCCGCCTCTCTATATGTATATTCAAGTTCCAGTCTCAGGCGGCCGAATGGAATCAGGTCGTCGAACCGATAGCCAACCGCACCACCGACCAGAAAGCCGGTCTCAAATTCGAAATCCAGATCGGGATCGAACAGGCCGCCGGTTTCCTGATCCAGCGGAAAGGCCGCGCCAGCAAAGCCGGCGACGTAGAAACCATCGTCGGCAACTGACGGCGTGGAAACGAACATCGCTCCTGCGAACAGGGCTGAATACACCAACCGATAAGACACGGCCCAGACTCCAAGCTACCAATACAAACCGCCTGGCAGACTAGGCGTGTCGTTTCACTTGTCCATCGTATAAGCGGCAGAAAATAAGCATTAATTCGTATCCGAAACATTCATCGCCCAGCGACGGCCTCGAAGGCGAGAGGCGCCTGTCAGGCGGGCGGGCGACACTATGGCCGCCCGCCCGTCTTCAGAACGAATAACGAAGGCCTGCTAGCGTCTGCACGGATTCATATTCGGCATTGAATTCGTCCAGAATGACGTCGGAGCCGACGGCGCTCGTTTCGAAATCCACACCCGATATCCGGAAATAACGGACGTCGCCAAACAGTTCGAGATTATAAGGCAGCGGTACGGAGACGCCGGCAATCGCCTGCCAGGCGAAGTTGATGTCCGTATTGCCGCCGAATTCCAAGCCAGCGTCGGTCAGAACGACGTCGGACTCGGTCCCCGCGCCACCGATGCCGATGCCGAGATAGGGGCGGACATTGGCGATGGGCGGATTGAAATCGATCAGCGCGTTGACGAGGAGGGAACTCGACGAATTATCGCCGGTGAAAGCGACGTCGGCCGTTGCGACCTCGACTTCGTCCGCGTCGTTTTCGCGGTAGGCACCTTCCAGCTCTACGCGGACACCGCCGAAGGGCAGGACGTCGTCGAAGCGGTATCCTACGGAGCCGCCGACGACGAAGCCGGTGTCGAAGTCGACATCGATGTCGGCCGCGGTTTCGCTGTCGCTATCCTGATCCAGCTGAAAGGATGCGCCGCCGAAGACGGAGACATAAGGCCCGTCCTCAGCCAGGGCCGGAACTGCCGCGGATGCAAATACGAAAACAGCGGCAGGAAAGTAAAACCTATTACAGGATACAGACAAAGTCATAGAATTACTCCTCATTGCGGATCAGTAACTATTCTTGCCCCGCCCCTTGTCTTGTACCCTGTCCTGTTTTCTTGAATACGAAAAGCCCCGGATGCGGCCATCGCACGCATCCGGGGCTCAACTCGCCGCAATATTAGGTCGGTTCAGCCGGAGTAGTACATGTCGAACTCGACCGGGCTTGGTGCCATCTCCCAGCGCATGACCTCTTCCATCTTCAGCTCCATGTAGCTGTCGATCAGCGTGTCGGTGAAGACGCCGCCACGCGTGAAGATCTTGCGGTTCTTGTCGAGCGCCGTCAGCGCTTCGCGCAGGGACGAGGCGACCGTGGGCACGCGCTTCAGCTGTTTCGGCGGCAGGTCGTAGAGATTCTTGTCCATCGGATCGCCGGGATGAATGCGGTTCTCGACCCCATCGAGACCGGCCATCAGGATCGCCGTGTAGGCGAGGTAGGGGTTGGCGAGCGCGTCGGGGAAACGGAACTCCGCCCGGCGGCTCTTCTCGCCCGTGCCATAGGGAATGCGGCACGATGCCGACCGGTTGCGACTGGAATAGGCGAGCAGCACCGGAGCTTCGAAGCCCGGAACGAGCCGCTTGTAGCTATTGGTCGACGGATTGGTGAAGGCGTTCACCGCCTTGGCATGTTTCAGAACGCCGCCGATGAAGTGCAGCGCCGTTTCCGACAGACCCGCATAGCCATCGCCCGAGAAGGTGTTCGTCTTGCCGTCCCAGATCGAGATATGCGTGTGCATGCCGGAGCCATTATCGTCGGCGATCGGCTTCGGCATGAAAGTCGCCGTCTTGCCGTAAGCGTGTGCCACGTTGTGCACGACATATTTATAGACCTGCATGCGGTCGGCGGTCTGGCACAGCGTGCCGAACGTCAGGCCAAGCTCGTGCTGCGCCGCGCCGACTTCATGATGATGCTTGTCCATGGGCAGGCCCATTTCCATCATCGTCGAGACCATCTCGGACCGGAGGTCATGGGCCGGATCGACGGGCGCGACGGGGAAATAGCCGCCCTTCGCACGCGGACGATGCGCGTAATTGCCCTCGTCATATTTGCGGCCGGAATTGGTCGGCAGCTCGATGTCGTCGATGTGGTAGAAGCTATGGTCGTAGCCCGACGCGAAGCGAACGTCGTCGAAGCAGAAGAACTCCGCCTCCGGCCCGATATAGACCGTGTCGCCGATCCCGGCCTGCGCGACATAGGCCTCCGCACGCTTGGCGGCCGAGCGGGGATCGCTCTCGTAAAGTTCGCCGGTGGACGGCTCGACGACGTCGCAGAAGAGGATGAGCATCGGCGTTGCCGAAAACGGATCGACGTAGACGGCGTCGAGGTCCGGCTTCAGGATCATGTCGCTCTCGTTGATCGCCTTCCAGCCGGCGATCGAGGAGCCGTCGAACATGAAGCCGTCGGACAGCATGTCTTCGTCGACGACGTTCGAAACCATCCCCAGATGCTGCCACTTGCCGCGCAGATCGGTGAAACGGATATCGACCCATTCGATCTCCTGATCCTTGATCATCTTGAGAATATCGGATGCCTTATTGGCCATGGGTCTTCGTCCTTTCGGGTGTTGGTCTTCGGTGTTGATGATCGGGTTGGTGTTTGGTGAAGGTTGTATTCGTGACGCTGGTATTCGTGACGGCGGTATTCGTGAGGTTGGCAGCAGATCGGCGGATCAGGTCATATGGCGTTCAAAGCGCCTCGACGTCGCGTTCGCCGGTGCGGATGCGGTGCGCCTCCTCGATATCGGAGACGAAGATCTTGCCGTCCCCGATGCGGCCGGTCTTGGCCGCATTGCCGATGGCTTCGACGACGCGCGGGGCGAGACTCGCTTCGACGACGACCTCCAGTTTCACCTTGGGGAGGAAATCGACGACATATTCGGCGCCGCGGTAGAGTTCGGTATGCCCTTTCTGCCGGCCGAAACCCTTCGCTTCCGTCACGGTCAGGCCCTGAACGCCGACCTCGTGCAGCGCTTCCTTCACCTCGTCGAGTTTAAAGGGTTTGATGATCGCTTCGATCTTCTTCACGCCAGCCCCCGGATATACAGCGCCCGAATATATAGCTCAGCGTTCAGCACGAACCGTGCCATCGTGCAACGCCGCCGCACGCGAACGCTTAGCGTAGATCGCTCCGGAAATAGGCGCGGCCATCATGCCCAAATATCGCGCATTTGCCCGGTTTTTGAGCAATCAGGCCGTGCCACGGATGGGATAGCCATTCTTCATGACGAATTTCAGACCGTTCAGGAGGTCGCCGAGACCGGGCCGCGAAAAAGGCGCGTTCG
>JBCCAC010000072.1:0-9055 GCA_039815015.1 Pseudomonadota bacterium
CCGGACAGCGTATCGACCAGCTCGGCCGCCTGCAGTGCGGAGACCAGCGTCTTGTGGTCGTTCGACAGGACCGCATTCTCGACGATCGTGTTGGTCGGCAGCATTTCGGCGCCGCCGATCGTCACGGGCGCACGCTCGGCCGTCTCGACAGCGGCGCTGCTGGTCGTGTCGGTGGACGCGGCGGCAACGGTTGTGTCGCCAGTCGTCGAACAGGCGGCCAGGGCCAGGGCACTGACGGCGGCGATGCTGATGGTCTTAATCATGGAAACTCCCTTTTCCGTTGTGAAATTCGTTCATGCTACGCGTCGTAGCGGGTTTCGTTCCCGATCGCGTCCTCTCGACGGGTGCGACATAATGAAGGGGCCGCCCACGCCTGTTCGCGCAAGCGGCCCCTAAAAGCATGGTCAGCGGCCGGAAGTCCCGGCCCGGAGAACCAACCTTGCCGCGCTTAGGCGGCGATCCTCCGAACGGACTGAACCGACCTCGCATCTGAACCATGAGACATCGGATCACCTCCTTTCGCATCGTTGACGATAGTGGGGGATATCGGCTGCCGACCGCGCCCCGTCAAGCGGCATATCCAGCGGCGCGTCATCCCATCTTGTAGGCGCACAGCTTGTTGCCGTCGGGATCGTGGAAATAGGCGCCGTAGAATACGCCCGGAATACGCTCACCGGGCTCGCCATCGCCGGTGGCACCGGCCGCGATGGCCGCGTCGTAGACGGCCTTCACCGTATCATGGTCGGGGCAGTCGAGCGCGACCATGGTGCCATTGCCGGAGGTCGCCTCGTTGCCGTCATAGGGCCGGCATACCGCGACCATGCCGTGGCCATTGCCGGCATAGAAGTGCCCCCTGCCCTCCGGCATCGGGAATTTGCGTTCGCCGCCCAGCGGTTTCAGCACCGCGTCGTAGAAGGCGAGCGCCTTGTCGAGATCCTTGGTACCGATGGTGACATAGCCGAGCATGCTGAACCTCCCTCAATGAAGTGTCGTGGGTAATGGCGCGGCTTTCACCCCAGATGCGCGGCAGAGGCCAGCTATTCATTTGTGGACGGCAGCCTTGAAGCCGACCCCTGACGAGCGGCGCAACCACGAGCATCGGTGCGACCATCAGTGCGGCGGCAAGGAACCGTGCGGCGCTGCCAAGCGTCCTTTGCGAAAGATCAGGGAAGGGGAAGCCCGATGAAGTGGCGCGGACGCAGGCGAAGCACCAATATCGGCGATCAGACTGGCATGCGCCGCAGCGGCGGCGGCCTCCGCATGGGCAGAGGCGGGCTCGGCAGAGGCAGCTTGGGCGGCCTTCCCATCGGCGGCAAAGGCGGCCTTTCCATCGGCACGATCGTCATCATCGGCATCGTCATGCTGCTTTTCGGCATGAACCCGCTCGACCTGCTGACGGGCGGATCCGGCGTGGCACCCGGTGCTCAGGTCCAGTCCGCCCCCGTCGCGCAGGCGGGCGCCGGCACCGGCTGCGACCGGAACGAGATGCAGGCCTTCGTCTGCGTCGCGCTGGCGGACACGGAGGACGTCTGGAATCAGGAATTCGCGCAGGCGGGCAGCGACTATCCGGAACCGACGCTGATCTTCTATTCCGGCATCGGCGAGTCCGGCTGCGGCACCGCACGCGCGGCGACGGGTCCGTTCTACTGCCCGGCCGACCGGCGCATCTACATCGATACCAGTTTCTTCGACCAGCTGGCGCGCATGGGCGGCGCCGGCGATTTCGCTGCTGCCTACGTCGTCGCGCATGAGGTCGGACATCATATCCAGACGGTCACCGGCCTCTCCGACGAAGTGCGGCGGATGCAGGCGCGCGCCGGCAGAGCGGAATCGAACGCGATCCAGGTCAAGATGGAGTTGCAGGCGGATTGCTATGCCGGTGTCTTCGCGCACGAAAACCGCGAATATCTGGAACGCGGCGACATTCAGGAGGCGCTATCGGCGGCCAATGCCATCGGCGACGACCGGCTGCAGCGCGAGGCGCAGGGCTACGTCGTTCCCGACAGCTTCACCCACGGCACCTCGGCACAACGGCAGGAATGGTTCCAGCGCGGCCTCGAAACCGGCGACCCGGCAAGCTGCGACACGTTCGCCTGATGACACGCTCGCCCGACGGGGCCGCGTGCCGTCAGCCAGACCAATAGTCGAAGGCCATATGCTGCAGCCGCGTCACGTGCGCCCGGGCGGCCGGCCCTTCCCAGGGGCCGTCATGGCCGGCACTGCCGCCCGACGTCCACCAGCCCTGCCCCGGCAGACCGTCCGACTGCCGCACGACCAGCACGGCGAGCTCCGGTTCGCCCCGGGCACGCCCTTCGGCATCGATATCGCCGAGAACCGTGCAGAGCGCTCGCATCTTCGGCCGCGTGAACGCATAGCCTTGGCTCGCCAGCGCTTCGGAATAGGTCACCGTCTCGCCGGCACGCGCCGCAGCGACCAGAAAGGCACGGAGTTCGTCGGCGTCGAGAAACATGGTCGCCGCCTTGCCGCAGCGGACAATCGTTCTAAATAGGTGTATTAGATGAACACGACAGTGGAGCCGCAATACCGATGCTGAACCTGATTTCCATCCTTCTGGGACTGGCCGCGCTGACCGTGGCCATATTGGGGCTCATTCCCTTCATCGGCATCGTCAACTGGCTCGCCCTGCCCATCGCGGCCGTCGGCGGCGCCCTGGGCGCGCTGTCGAGCGGGACGGCGGGCCGCAACCTCAATATCTTCGTTCTGATCCTGGCCGTCTTGCGCCTGTGGCTCGGCGGCGGCATCCTCTGACGCATGAAAGCCCCTCTTTTCATGGCGGCACTTCTCGCCGCCTGCGGCGCGCCCGAGGCCGCTGACCCGGCATCCGCCGAGGCGGAACCGACCGATGCCGCCGAAACCGCGGCCGAAGCCGGCCCTGTGGCGGTCATCGAAACCTATTACGACGCCATCGCCCATCTGGATTACCAGACCGCATGGCAGTTGTGGGGCAAGGACCCGGAGACAGAGACCGAGGCATATGAAGCGTTCGCCAGGTCCTTCGGAAACACCGAACTGACCACGGTCGAAACCGGCACGCCGCGGGTACTGCGCGCCGAAGGCGGCTTCGAGCGGGTCGAAATCCCCGTTCGTGTCGAAGACCTTATGAGCGACGGTACCGGGCGGTCCTATGACGGCGTCTACATGCTGACACGACCCGTGACCGGAGAGGATCGGCAGTGGTTCATCGCCAATGGCGACCTCGACATCGCCGCCGGGCCGCCGGAAAGCGTTCCGGACGGCGGTTAGGCGCAACCGGCGCGGCGGTCAGCCGTTGGCGGCGCGTCTTCCCATTCTTTTCCTCGACGCAAAGGCTCGCCCATGACCGATCTCAGGCTCGATCGTCCCAATCTCCTCAGGCAGGACTGCTATATCGACGGCGAATGGGTCGGCGCCGACGAGCGGATCGCGGTCACCAATCCGGCGACGGGCGCCGTCCTCGCGAACGTCCCGAAGATGGGCGCAGCGGACACAAGGCGTGCCATCGCGGCCGCCGAACGCGCCATGACCGGCTGGCAGGCGAAGACCGCCAAGGACCGCGCTGGCATCCTGCGCAAATGGTTCGACCTCATGATGACGCATCAGGAGGATCTGGCGCAGATTATGACGGCGGAACAGGGCAAGCCGCTCGCCGAGAGTCGCGGCGAAATCGCCTACGCCGCCAGTTTCATCGAATGGTTCGCCGAAGAGGGAAAGCGCATCTACGGCGACATGATCCCGGGGCATCAGCCGGACAAACGCATCCTGGTCATGAAGCAGCCGATCGGTGTCTGCGCCGCGATTACGCCGTGGAACTTCCCCTCCGCGATGATCACCCGCAAATGCGGTCCTGCGTTCGCGGCCGGTTGCGCCATGGTGGTAAAACCGGCGAACGAAACACCGCTCAGCGCTTTTGCTCTGTGTGTTCTGGCCGAAGAGGCGGGCATTCCGAAGGGCCTGTTCTCGGTCCTTACGGGCAAGAGTTCGGAAATCGGCAAGGAGATGACCTCGAACTTCACGGTCAGGAAACTGACCTTCACCGGGTCCACCGATGTGGGTCGCATCCTGATGGAACAGGGCGCGGAAAACATCATGAAGCTGGGGTTGGAGCTGGGCGGCAATGCGCCGTTCCTGGTCTTCGACGACGCCGATCTGGACGCTGCGGTCGAAGGCGCGCTGATCTGCAAGTTCAGGAACGCCGGCCAGACCTGCGTCTGCGCCAACCGTATCTACGCCCAGGCCGGAATTTATGACGAATTCGTCGAGAAGCTCGCTGCGGCCGTGCGTGATCTGAAGGTAGGATCGGGCACAGAGGAGGACGTAAAGCTCGGCCCGCTCATCAACGACGAGGCGATCGAGAAGGTCGAGGACCATGTTCAGGACGCACTCGCAAAGGGCGCACGCACGGTGATCGCGGGCGGCCGCCGGTCAGATGACGACCTCTTCTACGAACCGACGCTGCTGGTCGACGTCCCCGTGGAGGCCAAGGTCAGCCACGAGGAAACCTTCGGCCCGCTGGCCCCGGTATTCAAATTCGAGACCGAAGACGAGGGCATCCGCCTCGCCAACGACACCGTCTTCGGCCTGGCCGCCTATTTCTACGCCCGCGACTATGCCCGCGTCTTCCGCGTGTCGGAGGCGCTGGAATACGGCATCGTCGGCCACAATACCGGCATCATCTCCACCGAGGTCGCCCCCTTCGGCGGCGTCAAACAGTCCGGTCTCGGCCGCGAAGGCTCGAAATACGGCATCGAGGATTTCGTCGAAACGAAATATCTGTGCGTGGGTGGGGTGGAATAACGAAACGGAAGACGTCTGTTTTGCTGCCAAGCGCTTAACCCCACCAGCGCGGCGGATCTTCCGTCCAATTCATCGGCCGCGTCATCATCATGCTGGACGGACGATAATATCCAATCGTCGCCCGCGTCGTCGAATGCGGTCGAATAAGGCAAGAGAGCGATCTTCATGGAAAAGATGGGCGGCGACTTGAATGAGATGGTGCGGACGCCGCTAACGGCTGCACATGTAGCCGCAATGCGCGAAGCCGGGCGCGAAACAGCATATGAAAAGGGAGCCATAATCGCCAAACCGGGCGATCGGATGGATAAATTCGTCTACGTTCTGGAAGGCGAGATCGAAGTTGCCGACCCAGTGACGGGGGAGCGCGCGCGCAAACATGGTCTCGGCCCAAACCAGTTCATTGGCGAGATCGCCTTCCTGAATGGCGGAACCTGGCACATCGCCATGCGCGCGGCCCAGCATACCCGCACAATCGAGATCGACCGTAAGGACATGCTGGTGTTGATGAGCCGCATCCCCGAAATGTCAGACATCATCATCAGTGTCTTCTCGGCGCGTCGTAGAATGAACGTGGAAAGCGGTTTAAGCGGCATCCGACTGCTGGGCGAAGACGCAAGTCCTGCCGTTCGCCGTATCGCCGAATTTCTCAGTCGCAACCGGATCGCCTACGTTTCCATGCCCTTAGGCAGCGCGGCAGGAGACGAACTGGCAGCGAAGGCGTTATTGCCCGCAAACGAACCGGCGGTCGTCGTTGGCGACGGTCAAGTCATCAAGAACCCGACGCCGGCGAAACTCTCCGATCATCTCGGCCTAAATCTCGACCTATCGGAGAAAAGCGAGATCGACGTGCTGATCGTCGGCGGCGGTCCGGCCGGCGTCTCCGCGGGTGTATATGCCGGGGCAGAGGGGCTGAGTGCATTGGTCGTCGAGGACGTCGCCGTCGGCGGCCAAGCGGGAACGTCCAGTCGCATCGAAAATTACATGGGTTTTCCGACAGGTATATCAGGAGCAGACTTGGTCTGGCGCGGCGAGGTGCAGGCGATGAAGTTCGGCACCTGCTTCGCCATGCCGCGGCGGGTCGTGAAGCTGACGAAGCCTGACGGCGATAATATTCGAAGCAGCTTTCTTGCGACGTTCGATGATGGTCGACAAATCAACGCGTCTACGGTGGTAGTTGCGACCGGCGTTCAGTATCGGCGGTTACCGCTGGATCGCCTCGAAGATTTCGAAGGTGCCGGCATCTATTACGCTGCGACGGAGATGGAGGCACGCTACTGCAAGGATCAGGAGGTCGTTATCATCGGCGGTGGCAATTCGGCCGGCCAGGCAGCGATGTTTCTCAGCCGCTCCGCCAGCCTCGTCCGTATTCTCGTACGCGGTACCTCGCTCGCCAGTTCTATGTCGGAATATCTCTCTAGCAGGCTGCAGGCCGATCCGAGCATCACGATTGAATATGGCACGGAAGTCACGGCGCTGCACGGCGACAAAACGCTCGAAGCCGTGTCGATCCGTAGCCAGGAAGGTCAGGAGCGACGACTGCAGGCGCGCGCGCTCTTCATCATGGTGGGTGCCGCGCCGAACACGGACTGGCTGTCAGGTATCGTCGACCTTGACGAAAGAGGTTTCGTCATGACGGGCGACGAGGCGGGCGGGCGCAGCCTTTTCGAAACCTCAACGCCCGGCATCTTCGCAGTCGGCGACGTACGCCGTGGTTCCGTAAAACGGGTCGCCTCCAGCGTCGGCGAAGGATCGGTGGTGATCTCTCATGTCTGGAACCATCTGAATGGCGCGGCCTGAGATCGACAGACTCAGCAGCTTCATCGGCTACCAAAAAGAGCTACCCCTCCACCCGGCGCGCTGCCTTCTTGCGTTCGTGCGGGTCCAGATAGCGCTTTCGGATGCGGATCGCTTTCGGGGTGACTTCGACGAGTTCGTCGTCCTGGATGTAGGCGATGGCCTGTTCCAGTGTCATGCGCTTGGGCGGGGTCAGGCGGATGCCGTCGTCCTTGCCGGAGGCGCGGAAATTGGTGAGCTGTTTCGACTTCAGCGGATTGACTTCCAGATCCTGCGGCTTGGCGTTTTCGCCGATCACCATGCCCTGATAGAGGTCTTCGCCGGGGCCGATGAACAGGATGCCGCGATCCTCGAGCGTGTTGAGCGCGTAGGGAACGGCCTTCCCCTGCTCCATGGAAATGAGGACGCCCACGGCGCGGCCGGTGATCTGGCCCTTGTAGGGCCCGTATTTCTCGAACAGCCGGTTCATGATGCCGGTGCCGCGCGTGTCGGACAGGAACTCGCCATGATAGCCGATCAGACCGCGTGACGGCGCGGAGAAGGTGAGGCGCGTCTTGCCGCCGCCCGAGGGGCGCATGTCGGTCATTTCCGCCTTCCGCAGCGCCATCTTCTCGACGACGGTACCGGAAAATTCATCGTCCACGTCGACGACGACGGTCTCATACGGCTCCTCGCGGCCGGCCTCGCCGTCGCGGAACAGGACGCGCGGGCGGCTGATGGACAACTCGAAGCCTTCGCGGCGCATCGTTTCGATCAGGACGCCCAGTTGCAGTTCGCCGCGGCCGGCGACCTCGAACGCGTCCTTGTCGGCGCTTTCGGAAATGCGGATGGCGACATTGCCCTCCGCCTCCTTGTCCAGCCGTTCGCGGATGACGCGGCTCTGCACCTTGTCGCCATCCTTGCCGGCGAAGGGGCTGTCGTTGACGGCGAAGGTCATGGACAGGGTGGGCGGATCGATGGGCTGCGCGTCGAGCGGCACCTCGACCACCGGATCGGCGATCGTGTTGGACACGGTCGCATCGGTCAGACCGGCGATGGCGACGATGTCGCCCGCCTTCGCGCTCTCGACGGGAACCCGGTCGAGGCCGTCGAAGGCGAAGACCTTCGTCGCGCGCCCCGTTTCTACGACATTGCCGTCGACGTCGAGCGCGCGGATGGGCATGCCCGTCGTCAGCGTGCCCGCCTCGATACGGCCGGTCAGGATCCGGCCGAGGAAATTGTCACGGTCGAGGAGCGTCGCCAGCATGGCGAAGGGGGCATCGGCGTCGAGGCCGGGCGCCGGCACATGATCGCGCATCAGTTCGAACAGCGGTGTCAGGTCGCCGTCGCGCACATCGGGACTGGCGCCTGCGAAACCGCCGCGGCCGCTGGCGAAAAGATGCGGGAAATCGAGCTGCTCGTCCGTCGCGTCGAGCGCCATGAAGAGTTCGAAGACCTCGTCCAGCACTTCGGCGGGTCGCGCATCGCCGCGGTCGATCTTGTTGACGACGACGATGGGTTTCAGGCCGAGTGCCAGCGCCTTGCCGGTGACGAATTTCGTCTGCGGCATCGGCCCCTCGGCAGCGTCCACCAACAGGATGACGCCGTCCACCATGGAGAGGATGCGCTCCACCTCCGCACCGAAATCGGCGTGGCCCGGTGTGTCGACGATGTTGATGCGCGTGCCCTGCCAGTCGACGCTGGTGCATTTGGCGAGGATGGTGATACCGCGCTCTTTTTCGAGCTCGTTCGAATCCATGGCGCGTTCCTCGACGCGCTGGTTCTCGCGGAACGTGCCCGCCTGCTTGAACAGCTCGTCGACGAGGGTCGTCTTGCCGTGATCGACGTGCGCGATGATGGCCACGTTGCGGAGCGCCATGGGCGAAAATCCTGTCCGGAAAGGAATTGCGGGTGTCAGGCCGAACCCGACCCCGCGCACATAGGACGCTTTGTGCGGTGCAGCAAGGAGAGCGGCGACAGAGCCGCTGTAACCGATGCCGCGTACATCCCGTACTATCATGTGACCGCGTCGTTCGTGGCGGGGTCAAGATTGCAAATTATCGGACGTTTCGTGATTCAAACCGTCGCCATTTCCTACCCTTCAAGTCCATTCCTGGCCTTGTCACGCGCGGCGTTCGGCGGCAGTTTCGCCTCCTCTATCGGGGATGCGCCTGTGGCACGAACATTGTCGGACTGGGAGGCCGCCTTCGTCGCCGGACAGGATGGCGATCGGCAGGCCTATCGCGCCTTTCTGGAAGGGGCGGAGGCGCATCTGAAGCGTTTCTATTCGCGCAAGGCTAGCCCGACCGACGCGGCCGACCTCATCCAGGAAACGCTGGTCGCGGTCCACACGAAACGCGCCAGCTACGATCCGGCCTATCCGCTGACGCCGTGGCTCAATACCATCGCGAAATACAAGTGGATCGACTGGCTGAGAAAAACGCGCCGCGTCACGCATGTCGAGATCGACGACACGCATGGCGACCCG
>JBCCAC010000138.1:0-6680 GCA_039815015.1 Pseudomonadota bacterium
CACCCTGGTTGATCGGGGTCGACATCGCTATGGCCGCGCTATCGATCGGCTTCCTGCTCGCCTGGCTGAAATTGCGACGACCGGGCGAGGTACCGGAGGCCGATGCGGCCGCCCCGGTCCTAGCGGAATGATCGGCCGGCGTTTGACGACGGCCGATCGGGCACCGCGCGTCTAGTCGTTCACCTGCCGCTTGAAGAAGGCGGGAATTTCCAGCGGATCATCGGCGACCGTCTTGGCCTCGTTTTCCGGGAAAAGATCTTCGCGCGCCCGCTTTGCCTCGGCCTTGCCCTTGCCGATGGAAGTCATGCGTTCGAAAAGGCTTGGCCCCCGCGTCTGCTCTGCCGTTGCAGGTTCCGGCCGGATATCGGCCGCATAGGGCTTCTCGTCGACCTCCGGCTCTTCCGCCACGGCGGCCTCGGCCGGCGGTTCCGGCATTCTGAGCGGCGTGACATTGTCTGTCGCGGGCGCAGCGGGTTCGGGCGCTTCGGCCGTCACCAGGGGCAGACCCTCGTCCGCAGAATGTGCAGGCATTTCGGACGCCGCGACGACTTCGGTCTCCACGATCTCCGGTTCGTCGTCGATGTCTTCATCGACTTCTGCCGCAATAGGCGCGGCTTCGACCTTCGCCTGGGTCGCGGGCGTCGCGGCCATGACCGGTGCCTTCGGCGACAGACCGCCAAAGCTCGTCGCGGCGGTCCCGAACACGGGCTTGGCAATCGTCGCATCCCCCGCCGGGTCGCTTTTCGCGCTCGCTTCGGCGTCGATACCGGTGGCGACGACGGAGACGCGCAGCTTGCCGTTGAGGTCGGCGTTGAAGGCCGACCCGAAGATGATGTTCGCATCCTCATCGACCATGTCGCGAATGTGGTTCGCAGCCTCGTCGACCTCCATCAGGCCCATATCGTCGCCGCCGGTGATGTTGATGAGGAGGGCCTTCGCACCGCGCAGGGACACCTCGTCCAGGAGCGGGTTCGAAATCGCCTTGTTCGCCGCCTCGATGGCGCGGTTCTCACCCTCGGCCTCGCCCGTTCCCATCATCGCCTTGCCCATTTCCGACATCACGGTGCGCACGTCGGCGAAATCGAGATTGATGAGCCCCGGCATCATCATGAGGTCGGTGATGCCGCGCACGCCCTGGTGCAGCACCTGGTCGGCCATCTGAAAGGCCTCCTTGAAGGTGGTCTGCGGGCTGGCGATCATGAACAGATTCTGGTTCGGAATGACGATCAGCGTATCGACGTGCTTCTGGAGTTCGGCGATGCCGTTCTCCGCCGCGCGCTGGCGCTTCTGTCCCTCGAAATTGAACGGCTTGGTGACGACGCCGACGGTGAGGATGCCGCGCTCTCGCGCATGTTGCGCAATGACGGGCGCCGCGCCGGTTCCGGTACCGCCGCCCATGCCGGCGGTGATGAAGCACATGTGCGAGGATCCGAGCGCCGCTTCGATCTCGTCGCCATTTTCTTCGGCGGCCGCACGGCCGATTTCAGGACGCGCGCCGGCCCCGAGCCCCTGCGTGATCTTGTGGCCGAGTTGCAGCCGCGTTTCCGCCTGCGATGCCGCCAGCGCCTGCGCATCCGTGTTCGCCACGACGAACTCGACGCCTTCAAGGCCGCTGTCGATCATATTCGTCACGGCATTCCCGCCAGCGCCGCCGACGCCGACGACGCAGATGCGCGGTTTCAGTTCGGTAAGCTCCGGACGCTCGAATTCGACCATGATGCGGCTCCTCTATCCTCTGTTTAAAACTGTAACGATCCGGGGAGTCGGCGTGAATCCCCTAATTCGAAATCCTCAGATGTTTTCCTTCAACATGTGCCACAGTCGCGTCAGTCCGCCGCCGCGCGGCGGGACGAAGCCCGCGTCCTGCTGGTGCCAGAACTCCTCGCGCCCGTCGGCCGCCACCAGCGCCAGACCAGTGAGGACCGTGAAGGCGCTCGACCGTTGCCCGTCGGGCAGACCGGTCAAGCCGGCTGGCAGCCCCACCCGGACGTGGCGACCGAGCGCGCCTTCGGCATAATCGGCGATCCCCGCCAGCGCAGCGCCGCCGCCCGTCAGCACGACCTGCCGCGCGCGGGGTCCATGAAATCCAAGTTCGCCGAAGCGCTCCTCAACCTCTGCGAACATCATATCAAGCCGGGTCCGGATGGCGTGTACCAGCTCCGCGCGCGGGCGCTGGTGCAGGTCATCGCCCGCCGCGCCGGGGGCGAGCCCCTGCACATCGATCATCTCGTGATTGTCGCGCGGCAGAGCGCTGGCCGACCCCTTGAGCGCCTTCAGCCGTTCGGCCGCGGCGCGGGGCGTTCCCATGGCGCTCGCAATGTCGGCGGTCATGTCTTCGCCGCCCATGGCAATCGACGAAAAACCCGCCAGAAGCCCCTCGGTAAAGATCGCCACATTCGTGCGGCCGGCGCCCAGATCGACGAGCGCGACGCCCAGCTCGCGCTCCTGTGCCGACAGGCACGCGCGTGCCGCGGCGATCGGAGCGGCGACCCGCCGCTCGACGTCCAGATCGGCGCTCCGCACCGCCGTCTCCAGATTTCTGAGCGGCGCGGCATCCGCCGACAATATGTGGATGGCGACGCCCAGCTGGTCCGCGTGCAGACCTAGCGGCGTCTTGACCGCATTTTCCTTGTCGAGAAGGTAAAGCGCCGGCTCCGCACTCAACACCGTACGCCCGGCGGGATCGAGCGCCGTGCGCGCTTCGGCATGAACATGATCGAGGTCGGCGCGCTCGATACGCTGACCGCCGATTTCGACCTCCACCGTGCCGACGTCGCTTTCCAGGCCGCCGGCGGAAACCGAAATCGTTGCGCCCTTTACCGTGACGCCGGCGTTCTGCTCGGCCTTGCCCATCGCCTGCCGCACCGCCGCCTCGACGGCATCGAGATCGGCGACGAGGCCCGCCTTCATGCCGTTACACGCCAGCTGGTGGACGCCGATGACGCGCGGCACATCGGCATCCGGGCCGATGAGCGCGATCAGGGCGGCCACCTTCGACGAGCCGATGTCGAGCACGGCGACGGTCCGCTCGCCGCGTGGTTTGGACCGGTTACGCGCCATGACGTCCGCGCCGCATGCCGCCCCCGATACCGATCCGTCCGGACATCAGATTTCCGTTCCCGCGACGGTCGTGATGACGTTCTCTTCCGCCCCGGCCCGTACGACCATCTGCGCCGGCACGCGGAAATCAAGCGAGACGAACCCGCGCCCCACGAGCCCCGTATCCCGGTCCAGCCGCACGAACGCATCCAGGGCACGCCGGACGGCCGCGCCATCTTCCGGGAGCAGCAGCGTCTCCCCGCTCTTCAACTGGATGTCCCAGCGCCGCCCGCCGCGCCAGATGGCGCTGGCGAAATGCTTTTCGACGGCCGGATAATCGGCAAGCAGGGCGACCAGCGCACCTGCCTCGCGATCCGCGCCCTCGTCGACGACCAGCGGCAGTGCGGCAAAGCGGGCGAGATCCTCGGTCTGCAGGATACGGCCCTCGGCATCGATAAGACGATGCCGACCCTCGTTCTGCCAGATCGCGATCGGCCTTCGCTCGACGATATCGATGGTCAGCCGGTCCGGCAACACGCGGCCAACGCTCGCCTCTGCAACCCAGGGCAGCAATTCCAGACGCGCTTTCACATCGTCCAGATCGACGAGCAGCATGGAATCCGATGCGCCGTCCAGCGCCGCGGTATAGACCGGCAGCCGCGCCATGTGCCGCGTTCCGGACACGTCGACGTCGCGCACCTCGAACCCGATCGCCGCCACGCCCTTCGCCGCGCCCAGCCACAATCGTTCGGGCAGTTGGTACAGCCAGGCCGTGCCGAGCGCGACGACCGCCGCCAGAACCGCGAGCGTCGGTGCCAGCCAGGGCCGCGCCGGCGTCGATGCGGACGCCGGCCGTTTCGACCGGGCCGGTTTTGCGCGTGCCCGTTTTGCGGGCGTCTTCTGACCGCGTTTCAGAATGACCCGTTCGCTCATCGCTTCAGGCCCTCCTCGATAATCCGTGTCACCAGATCCTCGTAGCTCATGCCCGCGACGGCCGCCTGTTCCGGCACCAGGCTGAGCGGGGTCATGCCGGGCTGGGTATTGACCTCCAGCAGCCACAGCCCGTCCGGTCCCGCGCCGTCATCATAGCGGAAATCCGCACGGCTGACGCCCGAACAGCCGAGCAGGCGATGCGCCGTCAGCGCGTCCGCCAACGCCCGCGCCGTCACGTCCGCGGGCAGGTCCGCCGGACACTGATGCTCGGTCAGCCCCTCGGTATATTTCGCGTCATAGTCGTAGAAGCCGCGCACCGGGCGCAGTTCCGTAACGGCCAGCGCCGCGTCGCCCAGAACCGCGACGGTCAATTCGCGCGTCCCGACGAACGGTTCGGCGAGCAGGGTTTCGAAATCCTGCCAGGGTCCGCTCGCCTGCCGCGCGATCGGGTCGCCATAGTTCGAGCTGTCATCGACGATGGCGATGCCGACGCTCGATCCTTCATTGACCGGTTTCAGCACATAGGGCCGCGGCAGCGGATCGCCGTCATGAAGGTCCGCCGACCTGACGATCTTTCCTTCGGGCATGCGAATGCCCGCGGGCCGCAACACGCGCTTCGTCAATTCCTTGTCGATGGCGACGACAGAAGCGGCGAGACCCGAATGCGTATAGGGAATATCGATCAGATCGAGCATACCCTGCACCGTGCCGTCCTCGCCCGGAACGCCGTGCAGCGCGTTGAACACGATATCCGGCGCCAGTGCCGTAAGTACCTTCGCGACGTCGCGGTCCATGTCGACTTCGATCGCCTCATGTCCCAGTGCCCGGCACGCCTTCGCGACGCCGGCACCCGACATGAGCGAGACCTCGCGCTCGGCCGACCAGCCACCCATCAGCACCGCGACCTTCATCGCCGGCCCACCCGTTCGATTTCCCAGACGAGATCGACGCCGGATTTTGCCTTCACGCGGCGCCGAACTTCATCGCCCAGCGCCTCGATCGCATTGCCGCTCGCCGTGCCGGTGTTGATGAGGAAATTGGTGTGCTTCTCACTGACCTTGGCGCCGTCGATCTCAAGCCCCCGGCATCCGGCGGCGTCGACCAACTGCCACGCCTTGCCGCCGTCCGGATTACGAAAAGTGGACCCCCCCGTCTGCGTGCGCGTCGGCTGGGAGGCCTCGCGCGCCTCCTGGATCTCGTCCATGCGCGCGCCGATGGCCTCAGGGTCGCCCGGCTCGCCCTCGAACAGCGCCTCGACGACGATGTCGCCCGGACCGAGATTCGAATGGCGATAGTCGAAATCGAGGTCCGCCGCCGTCAGCGTCTCGATACGCCCGCCCCTCCGCACGACCGTCGCCTCGACCAGCCGGTCCTTCACTTCGCTGCCATAGGCGCCCGCATTCATGCGCACCGCGCCGCCCGCCGTGCCGGGAATACCGCGCAGGAATTCAAGACCGGCAATCCCGGCATCCCGCGCCGCCGACGCGACGCTGATGCCCATCGCCGCCGCGCCGGCACGCACGCGCATGCCATCGACCGCGATGTCACCCATGCTTTTGGCGAGCCGCACGACCACGCCCGGCACGCCGCCCGAACGCACGATCAGATTGGAGCCGACCCCGACTGGCAACACAGGAATGGCGGGGTCGAGATCCTTTAGAAACGCAGCCAGATCTTCCACATCGACCGGCCGGAACAGCCATTCCGCCGCCCCGCCCGTGCGGAACCAGATGAATGACGACAGGTCGGCGTCCGCCGTCAACTTGCCGCGCAC
Source organism: Pseudomonadota bacterium (assembly GCA_039815015.1). Classification (GTDB taxonomy): domain Bacteria; phylum Pseudomonadota; class Alphaproteobacteria; order Sphingomonadales; family Sphingomonadaceae; genus Pacificimonas. The sequence continues at coordinate 5,747 of JBCCAC010000138.1, forward strand.
GGCCGGAAGGCGTGTATCCGCGCGCATCAGATCGTGCCCTTCCTGACCAGCCGGATCGTATCGGCGAGGCCGCCGGCCCATTTGGTGATGTCGCCAGCGCCCAGACAGATGACGCGGTCGTCCGCCTGGGCGACCTCGGCCAGCTCCTTCGCCAGCGCTTCCGCGTCCGCCACCTCTGCGACCCGCCGGTGTCCGGCATCCTTCAGACGCGCGACAAGTGCCGCGGCGTTGACACCCTCGATCGGGCTTTCGCCCGCTTCGTAAACCGGCGTCACATAGACCATGTCGGCATCGTTGAAGCAGTGCGCGAATTCGTCGATATGCGCGGCGAGGCGCGTATAGCGGTGCGGCTGGCAAACGGCGATGACGCGGCCCTTTGCGGCCTCGCGCGCGGCCTGCAGCACGGCTTTGATCTCGACCGGGTGATGGCCGTAATCGTCGATGATGAGCGTGCCGTCGACCTCTCCGACGCGGGTGAAGCGGCGCCGGACGCCGCCGAAGCGGGCGAACCCTTCGCGAATGGCCTCGTCCGACATGCCGAGTTCCAGCGCCACGCCGACGGCGGACAGCGCGTTCTGCACATTGTGCCGGCCGGGCATGGGCAGGAACAGATCCTCGATCGTACGCCTGTCCTGACCACGCATGCGGACGATCACGTCGAAGCGGTTGCCGTCGGGTTCCGGCCGTACATTGCTGCCGCGAATGTCCGCCTGCGCCGAAAAGCCATAGGCGACGACACGGCGGTCGCGTACCTGCGGCAGGATGGTCTGCACGTCCGGATCATCGATGCAGAGAAATGCCGCGCCGTAGAAGGGCACGTGCTCGACGAAATCGACGAAGGCGCGTTTGATAGCGTCGAAATCGCCGTAATGATCCAGATGCTCGGGATCGATGTTGGTGACGATAGCGAGCGTCGGCGGCAGGCGCAGGAAGC
>JBCCAC010000153.1:0-6340 GCA_039815015.1 Pseudomonadota bacterium
GCCTATTGCCGCCGCCTTGCGCCGGGCGCGGAGGATTTTGGCGACGACATCGCGCAGGAGGCGCTGGTCAGGGCCTGGACGTCGCTGTCGCAACTGGCCGACCCGGCACGCTTTCGCCCTTGGCTGTTCCGCATCGCCTGGCGCTGTTTCCTGCAACAGACGCGGCGGCGAAAGCCGGCGTTCGCTCTGGACGGCAACGACGACGAGGCGGAGACCATCCACGGCGCGCCGTTGACCGATCGGGACGTGGCGCTGGCACGCGTCGATCTGGAGCGGGCACTGGCACGGCTGAAACCCGAGGAGCGCGCGGCGATTACGCTGTGCCTCAGCTATGGCCATTCGCACGGCGAGGCCGCGGACATGCTGGATATGCCGCTGGGCACGGTGAAGAGCCACGTGCTGCGCGGCCGTGAGACGTTGCAGCGCCATCTGACCGGATGGCGGCAGGCGGGGCGACGAAAGCAAGCGGAGGCCGGAACATGAACGATATCGATGATCTGCTGAGCGTGCCGCCGGAAGCGGTGGCCGACGATGGATTTACACTATCCGTCATGAACCGCCTGCCACCGCCGCCGCCGCGCGCGGGCCGCGAATATTGGTGGCTGGCGGGCTGGGCCGCGGCCTCCCTGGCGATGCTGATCCTGATCGTTGCGGGGCAGAATGGCGACGCCGCGCTGACATCTGCCGGTGCCTCGATCCTGGACGGAGCCGCAGTGATGTTCGTGGCACCGATCCTGACCGGCTTCATGGCCTGGGTGTTGGCCGGCGACGTGTGATGTCTACTTCGAACACGAGAAAAGGGAACAATATAAAATATATGCTCATGGCTTCGGTTGCCGTCGGTCTTTGCGCCTGTTCCGGACCTGTCGGTGCGGAATCCCCGCCGGCGACCGAAACACAGGAATCCGTCGCGGCCGATCTGAAGGCACTGGATGCACGCCTGTTCGAAGCGGCGTTCGAAACCTGCGACATGGACACGCTCACATCGCTGATCGCTACCGATATGGAATTCTACCATGATCGTGACGGACTGTCCTACACGAGCGCAAAGGCGTTCATCGGCGACGTGGAAGGCGAATGCGGGGGCGGCAAGCGTGTGCTGGTGTCCGGCAGCCTGACGACGCACATGATCGGTGACTTCGGCGCGATGCAGCACGGCCGCCACGAATTCCATCAGGTGATGGGCGATGGCGGCAGCGTCGCGCGCGAAAAGGGGGTCTTTATGCACATGTGGAAGCGTGCGCCCGAAACCGATGCGAACTGGGTGCTGACGCGCGTCGTCAGCTACGATCACGAAGGAATGTAGCGCCCCATACGCCGGCATTGCGGCGTTTCGTAAATCTTCAAATCGGTGCATGTGAGACCGGCCGAACGTTCGGCGGTGCCGGCCTGGGGGATAAACGATGGCGCTGTTTACCGATTTCCGCAAGTTCGCGACGCGCGGCGACCTGACCAACATGGCCATCGGCTTTTCGGTCGGCGCGGCGTTCGCGACCTTCGCCAAGTCGCTGGTCGACGATATCCTCATGCCGCCGGTCGCGCTCGTGACCGGACGGGTGAAGTTCGACGACAAGTTCGTGCTTCTGGAGGCCGGCGATCCGGCGGGGCCATATCAGACGCTGGAAGCCGCCCGTGCGGCCGGTGCGATCACGTGGAATTATGGCGCGTTCCTGACGACGTTCATCGCGCTCGCGCTGACCGCGCTCGCCATGTTTCTCGTCCTGCGCGGCGTGAAGGCGGCGGAGGAGCGGCTGGACGAGGCGCTCGATGATGATTCGCCGAAGGACACCGAGCCCGCGGACAAGAAATGTCCCCATTGCCGGACGACCATTGCCTACCGCGCGACACGCTGCCCCCAATGTACCAGCCGCCTGGAACCGGTGCCGGGTACGGAGAAGATCGCGGCGTCGGTGGCCGCTTCCTGAAAGTTTATACTATTGAGAAGCATTCTCACGTGAGATATATCATCGCTCCGGCGAGAGGAGTGAGAGCATATGGCGAGCCGCGATGGCGCTGAAATTCGCACTGAGAATCATATCGACAGGAATGTCGGCATCGAGACCGATCGTATCGATCATATCGTGGTCCGGATGCTGCGAACCTGGATCGCGGCGAGACTGGACGAGACCGCGGAGGTTCCGGCACTGATCGCCCGTGCCGACATGTTCGGCGCATCACCCGACTTCGCGATCGCATGCGCCAGCCTGTTCCAGCTGGCCGAAGGTCGCCTGGGTCGGCGCCTGGTCCCCGAATGCTGCTGCAGCCCGGACCTGAGCGTCGACGAGCGTGCGATCGTCGCCCTGGTTCGACATGCCCGCCGGGAAGACCCGATCGGAACGACGGACATCGAACCAGCAGGCCTTTCGGTCGCGCTTTTATGGGCTGCGTATGCGGTCAATCGCAGTCTGTACGGCGAGAATGACGACATGGTCGATATGGCGTCTGTCGCCGCCCCGTCGATGACCCCCGAAGCGAAGCGGGACGCAGCCGTTCGGACCGGCCACCACGCATGAGCAAATTGACGGACTTGCTGGCGAGTACGCCGGACATTCGCAATCTGCCGGCCTTGCAGACCCGCTTGATCGAAACGCTGCGCATGGGCGCGATCGCGGCGAAGCAGGGGAAGGCCGCCTGCTGTGCCGTCGAAGCGCGCATCGGTGGCCCCGACATATCGCGCCGTTTTTGCGATCTGGTGGCGGAAGTGGGGCGGGCATGGCCCGAACCCTTCACCATCAATCCGCCCTGCCAATATCGCCTCAGCTATGACGAAATGCTGTTTCTGGACATGATGACGGCGGCGGCTGGCGGCGACCGGTCGACGTTCGACGCCATGACGAAAGACATGCTGCCCGAGAATACGCGAACGGCGCTTTATGTCATGGCGACGCGGTTCGTGTCGCTATGTGTCGGAAATCCCGAATAAACCATATGTGAGCGCGCCCTGAAAACGCGCTCATCGTTTGTCGATGACAGCCGGGCGTTGGTCGAAGGACTTTGGTCCGGCCGGCCGCATGGCGTCATCAATCGCCCCGGAAACGGGCCAGGCACTGCCGCAACCCGTATGAGGGGAAATGGCATGGCCGGCGTAAACGCAGCATGAACCTGACGCAGCTCGCCATGCGCTATCCGGCTGCCCTGATCGCCGCGCTGGCCCTGATCGCGATGATCGGCGTCATGTCGGCGATCTCCGCGCCCATTCAGCTGTTTCCCAACATCGACCGTCCTACCTTGAACGTGCAGGCGGGATGGCGCGCGGCGAGCCCGAAGGAGATCGAATCGGAAATTACCATTCCGATCGAGGATGAGCTGCGCGGCCTGCCCGGTCTCACCAACATCCAAAGCTGGTCGAACAATGGCGGGGTCTGGGTGAACCTGGAATTTGCGCTCGGGACCAATATGGACCGCGCCTTCGCCGAGGTTTCCGGGCGCATGCAGCGCATCCGCAACTGGCCTACGGATGCCGACAGGCCACGCGTGGGCGGGGCCGATGGCGATAGCGGCGGCGAATCTCTTATCTATCTGTTCCTGCAGGCGCTGCCGGACAGCAATATGGACGCCGAATCCCTCGCCCAGTTTGCGCGCGATACGATCGTCCCGCGCCTGGAAGCCATCGAAGGGGTGCAGGGCGTCAGCGTCGAGGCGCCGACGGGCGAGCGCATCCTCCGCATCCGCTTCGACCCCTGGCGGCTGGCGCAACTGGGCCTGACCATCGACGACGTATCGAACGCCATCGGCCGCTTTCAGGATGTCGGCGGCGGCACGGTCGACGTTGGCCGGCGCGGCTATGCGCTGCGTTTCGAGGGGCGGTTCGACGCTGAACGCATCGGCGGCATCACCATCGCCCAGCGCGGGCCGTCGACCATCCGGCTGAGCGACATCGCCGACGTGCGCGTCGGTCCCGACCAGTCCTTTGGCGCGACCTATCAGAACGGCAATCCGGCGATCGGCATGCAGGTCATCCGCAAGCCCGGAAGCAATACGCTCGCCGCCATCGATGCGGTTCTGGACGAGATCGCCGATCTGAACGCGGGCGAGCTGGGCGCGGCCGGCGGCCGGATCGAGAAGAGCTTCGACCCGTCGGTTTTCATCAAGCGCGCGCTCGCGTTTCTGGGCGGCAATCTTGCTTTGGGGACGATCCTGGCGATCGGCCTTCTCTGGCTGTTCGTCAGACGCTGGCGCGCGACGCTGATCATCGCCTCGACGGTCCCCATCTGCCTTCTCGTGACCGTCGCCGTCATCGGCGTCACCGGACGGACGATCAACGTCATCTCGCTCGCAGGCCTCGCCTTCGCGACGGGCATGGTGCTGGATGCGGCGATCGTCGTGATGGAGAATTTCGTCCGGCTGCGACAGCAGGGACACGAACGAAGCGCAGCCGCCTATGAGGCCGTCGCCCAGGTCTGGCCGGCGCTGTTCGCATCGACGGCAACGACCGTCGCGATCTTCGTGCCGATCATGTTCATCGAGGATGTCGAGGGGCAGCTGTTCGCCGACCTCGCCCTCACCATCGCCATTTCCGTCATCGCCAGCCTGATCGTCGCCGTCACCGTGTTGCCGGTCGCCACGCGGTTCCTGGACCGCGACGGCATCGACCGCGGGCATGAAGCGCGCTGGACCCGCTGGGCCGACCGTATCTTCGCGCTGGTCGACAGCCCGAAGAAGCGCCGCGTCGCGGTCCCGGTGCTGATCGCCGCGCCGGTGGCGCTGTGCTGGCTGCTGTGGCCGCAGACCGATTATCTGCCGAGCGTGAAGCGTGACGCCGTCGATGCGTTCGTAAGTCTGCCGTCGGGCGTCACGATCGATACGGCGCGTGAGGAGATTGCCGAGGAGGTGGTCGCGCGGCTGCAACCCTTCATGGACGGCACGCGGGAACCCAAGCTCCTCAACTACTACCTGTTCGTCCAGACCTGGGGCCTCAATACCGGCATTCGCGTCGAGGATCAGGACCGCGTCGACGAGATGACCGAGATCGTCAATTCCGAGATCCTGGCCGGTTTTCCCGACGTGCAGGCCTTCGCAAGGCAGGGCAGCCTGTTCGGTAATTTCGGTGGCGGCGGCTCCATCGAACTGCATATCCAGAGCGAGGATGAGGACGCGCTGCGCCAGGTCGCGCTCGATGCGATCGACGCCGTGAATGCGGCGCTGCCCGGCGCCATGGTAAGGGCCAATCCGGATCCGAATATCGTCGTCCCGGAACTTCGCGTCCGCCCGGACGACCGCCGCATCGCCGAGCTGGGCATGACGCGCGAGGGCGTCGGCCGCGCGGTGCGCGCGTTCGGCGACGGTCTTTATCTGGGCGATTATGTCAGCGGCGGCGAGCGCCTGCGCGTCATCATGCGCGGCGCCGAGGCGAGCGATCCCGAAGCCATCGAGACGGCGCCGCTCGTGGCGCCGAACCGCAACGTCGTCCCGCTGGGCGAAGTCGCGACCTTGCTGCGCGGCGTGGGCCCTAGCCAGATCCGCCATGTCGGCGCGCGGCGCACGATATCCCTCAACATCGACCCGCCGGAGGGGATGGCGCTCGGGCCGGCGCTCGAAATCCTGCAGCGCGAGGTGGAACCCGCCGTCCGCGCGGCGCTGCCGGCCGACGGCACGGTACGCTGGGGCGGCGATGCCGACGCGCTATTGAAGGCGGTCAAGTCGCTGGGAGCGAATTTCCTGCTCGCCGCCATGCTCCTTTTCGCGATCATGGCGGCCGTGTTCCGGTCCATGCGCGATGCGGCGCTCGTCATCATCGCCTTGCCATTGGCGACGGTCGGCGGCGTTCTCGCATTGCAGCTTCTCAATCTCTTCAAGATGACGCCGCTCGACCTTCTCGGCATGATCGGGTTCGTCATTCTGCTCGGCATTGTCGTCAACAATGCCATCCTCTTGATGGCGCAGGCGCGCGACAGCGAGCGGGACGGCATGACACGGGCGGAGGCGGCGCGCGCGGCGCTCAGGCTGCGGTTGCGGCCCATATTGATGACGACGGGCACGTCGGTCATGGGCATGCTGCCGCTGGCGCTCGTGCCGGCACCCGGCAGCGATATCTATCGCGGGCTGGCGGTCGTGATCATCGGCGGCGTCCTCGTCTCGACCGTCTTTACCCTGGTGCTGCTGCCGGCACTGATCCAGCTCGGGACGGGACGGCAGCCCGTGCCCTCCCGGGACGATGTCAGCGCCGATACTGCCGGCGCGGTTGCGGGGCCGGCCTAGTGTTGCGCCGTCTGTCCCCTATGATCCTCGACCGCCGTGTGCTCGCTGTGGCGGGCCTTCTGGCCGTCGCCGTTCTGGCCGGCTGGTGGCTCTGGCCGTCTGCGGAGCCGGCGGGCGGCGGCGCGTTTGCGGGTCAGGCGAC
>JBCCAC010000282.1:0-3836 GCA_039815015.1 Pseudomonadota bacterium
ATTTACTAAGGGTAGTTCGCTTGACTGAATGCCATATAGTTTCATCTCATTGGCTAGCATACCTTCGTAAATGGTTGGCGGGGCCTGAATACCGACGCCCGACGGGTTCTTTGCCCGCGGCCGCCGGGCGGCGATGACCAGCAGCGGCACGATCACCGTACGCGCCCAGTAGGCCATTTTGGAAAGGTGCACCGGGAACCAGCGCGGCAACATCATGATCTCGACCGGCATGGTCGGAACGGCCGACCAAGGCCCTTCGCCGTAAAGCGCGAGCTGGATGCGCGTAAAGACATTGACCGCCGCCGCGCCACCCGCACCGTGAATCGCCGAACGTGCGCGTGCCATATGATCGGCGTCCGGATCGTCGCCGATCATCTTCAGCGCGAAATAGGCCTTTACCGAGGCAGAAATGTCGAACTCGCCGCCGTGAAACAGCGGCCAGCCGTCATGATCGCCCTGGATGCGGCGCAGATAGCGGCCGATCTTCGCCTCCAGCTCGACATCGCGCGGCTCGCCGAGATAGTGACGCAGAAGAATATATTCGGCAGGAATCGTCGCGTCCGCCTCAAGCTCGAACACCCAGTGGCCATCGGCCTGCTGCGCATCGGCGAGCGCCTTGGCCGCGCGCGCGGCGGCGGCATCGGCGGCGGCGACCGGATCTGTAAGCGTAGCCGAATGATGGGAAGAGGCACGATCGGAGACGGGATCGACCGGCGCGTGCGAGCGCGCTCTCGTTTCGGTCCTGAACATGATTTAGGCTTCTAACGTCCCGTCACGAGAAGGAAAACCCCGATGCGGCGAGGAGATCGGCGGCTGTGTGACCCGATTGCACCGCCCCCTCGATCGTCGCAGGGAGGCCCGTCTGCGTCCAGTCGCCGGCCAGGACCAGATTGCGCCAGCGGGTCGCCGCACCGGGCCGGCGGGCATCCTGTTTCGGCGTCGCCGCGAAGGTCGCGCGTTTTTCGCGCACGATCTGCCAGGCCGGCATCTCGCCGGTAAGGCCATGAACTTGAACGATTTCCGACCAGAATGTTCGCGCCAGCTCTTCGCGCGGCCGCTCCAACAGGTGATCCGCCGCGCTGACCGTAATCGACAGCCGATCGTGAAACGCAAAGATCCATTCGGCCGTACCGCCGATCAGGCCGATGCTGGCGGGCGCGCCGGGTGGTGGTGGCACTGCGAAATGCGCATTGACGATCGGTCGGAATTCCGAAGGCACGACCAGATCCGGCACCAGGCCGGCCGCGATCCAGGGCGGAACGGCAAGGATCAGCGCCGTCTGCGGGCCGAGCGCCTCCGTCTCGCTGCCGAAATCGAGCGCGGCGGCCCGCGCGCCCTCGAACCGGATCGAACGCAGCCGCTTTCCCGTCGCAAAGGTGCCGCCTGACGCCTCGATCAGTTTCAGCGCCGGGGTCACGAACGCGGCCGCCAGCGTCGGCTCCGCCGTCAATGGGCGCGTGGCGCGGCCGCCGCGCAGCAGCGATCGGCTTATGGTGTTCGCGGTCAGGCGCGCCGATCCCGTTTCGGGCCGAGTGTTGAGCGCGGCGACGAGGATCGGTTCCAGAAACCGGTCCCAGAGGGGTCCGGCGGTCGGAACCAGCTCGCCGACCGTCCGATCGCGGCCACCACGCAGCAGGCGTGCCAGCCCGGCATGCTTCAGAAGCCCGGCACCCGGTACGCGGCGCTTTTGCGACAGGAGCCACCAGGGTACCGGACCATCGTTCGGCGTGACCTGCCACCGGTCCCCCGTTTTCATGTCGACGAAGCGGAACACCGCCTCGTCCGGCCCGGTCATCAGATGGCGGCCACCGATGCGGTCCAGATAGCGCATCACGTGCGCATTGCCGCTCAGGACTAGATGATTGCCATTGTCGATGGTGCCACCGATTTGGGGATCGTGGTAGGATCGGCAACGTCCGCCCGCCTGTGCGGCGGCATCGATGACGCGCACCCTGACCCCGGCCGCCGCCAGCTGCGTGGCCGCGGCGAGACCGGCAAGGCCGGCCCCGACGATGATCGCCTCGGCGTCTTTCAAAATATGGGGCTCAATTTGTGAGGCTCAACCTGAGAACGGTCAGAATGAGCGCGAACTTGTTGACGCGAATGCGCTCGCGCGGCGGCGCCCAACCTGCCGTCTCCATGCGGGCAAGAATAGGCTCATAGACCGCCGCCATCAGCCGGGGCGCGAGGAGCCGGCCCTTGGGCTTTCGCGACAGGATCGCCTTCGCGGCGGCGAAATGCCCGTGCGCCAGCGTCGCCAGCGGCCGACAGGCGACGTCGATATTCGAATGACGCGCGACCGCCGCCGGATCGCTCGTCTCGATCCCGGCGGCGGTCAGATGGCCGTCGGCGAGATAGAGGCGGCCGATCTCCGCATCCTCGTCGATGTCGCGCAGAATGTTGGTGAATTGCAGCGCGCGGCCCAGATGATGCGCGAGCGTCCTGCCCTCGTCCGGGTCCATGCCGAAGATCTTCACGGACAGGCGGCCGACGGCGGACGCGACCCGATCGCAATAAAGGTCGAGCGTGTCGAAATCCGGCCGCCGGACCGGACCCTCCACATCCATCAGCATGCCGTCGATGACGGCGCCGAAATCGGCCTCGTCGAGATCGAACCGGCGGACCGCCTCGGCCAGAAACGCCGCCCGGCCCGGATCGCCGCCATGATAGAGCGCGGCAATGTCGGCGCGCCAGACCTCCAGCTCGGCGCGGCGTTCGTCGGCGCCCGCATCACCTTCGTCGGCGATGTCATCGACCGCGCGGCAGAAAGCGTAGACGGCGTACATGGCCTCGCGCTCGGCCTTCGGCAGGACGCGCATACCGGCATAAAAGGAACTGCCCGAAACCTGACGCTGTAACGCCGCAGGGGTGTGTTCGGGGTTCATGCGCGGCCGAGCAGCCGGCCAGCGACCGCGCGCGCCGCGAGGCCGAGCGCCTCGGCCTTCGTGTGGTGCACGCGTTCCGAAAGCGGGTCGCGGACCTTCAGCCGGGCATTGAGATCGACGCACAGCCGGTGGATGATCGCCACCTCCAGACCCAGCCGCCGGTCGCGAATCCGGCCGGCGAATCCGGCCGACTTCGCCAGGAGGTCGTCGGTCCTGTGCGCCAGTTCGGTAAGGAGCGCGCGCAGACCGGGCGTCGCGGCGGGGCGGGCGAGATCGTCGACGCTCACGCCGTGCGCGGCCATGCGGTCGGCCGGCAGGTAGACCCGCCCCAGCGCGTGCCAGTCCTTGCCGCAGTCCTGCATGTGATTGACGATCTGGAGCGCGGCGCAGAGCGCATCATTCGCGGGCCACAGGTCCGGATCCTCGCCATGCACGTCGAGAACGTAACGCCCGACCGGCATGGCCGAGACGCGGCAATAGTCGATGAGCGCCTGCCAGTCCGCGGTACGATCCTCGGTACAGTCGCGCGAAAAGGCGGTCAGGAGATCAAGGCCGTGGCGCGGGTCGAGGTCGCGCGCGGTCAGCACGTCGCGAAGGGCCGTCGCGGTGGGCTCGGCGCCGCCAGTTCCCGCGAGCGCGGCGTGCATGTCATCGAGGACCGCCAGTCGCTCGGCCGCCGGCGCCGCGACATTGTCGGCGACATCGTCGGCGGCGCGCGCGAAGCGATAGAAGGCAAGAATGGGCGCGCGATAATCGCGCTTCAGAAGGATCGAGGCGACAGGAAAATTCTCGTCGCGATGACCCTTACCCGACGCGAAGCGCTCTGCCGTCCCCGTCCCCGTCGCCGCGCCCGTCGTGGTGGCTACAGTCTGGGCCTGTACCGTCGCCGCCGTCATTTCGGCGTCCCGGATGACGTGCCGAGCGCCTGTGCCCGGCCTTTCCACATGCCGC
>JBCCAC010000051.1:0-10324 GCA_039815015.1 Pseudomonadota bacterium
CCGAGCAGATAACCGATCAGCAGCCAGGCCCAGGGCTCGAAGAGAAACGCGGTCAACATCTTGCCCGCGCTTCTAGGGTTCGCCGCCCTGAATAGGCAAGCGAAGGCGGTATTCTCCTGAAGGTCGTGCCGGCACGCAGATCCGTGCCCTACCCTGACGTGTAACGCCAGGGGTCGTGGGACGGCATGGCACGCGACATGAAAGCCGACAGGATCGCCGGCTATTCCTTGGCTATTCCTTGTAAATCACCGTTTCGCCGGACGGCCCGGGATAATCGCGCAGCAGATCGCGAGCCAGGCCCGGTACGGCTTCGGCGAGCGTCGAACCGAACTCGCCATCTTTCGCTTCGGTGGTCGCGCGCCCTTCCCATAGCGTTTCATTGTCGGCCGCCCGGGCCAGACGCAGGGAAAGGAGCGTCGCGACCATGTCCCGCGGGCCGCCGCCGATACCGAAACCGATACCCGCGCCGCCGCCGACGCCGCTACGCCGGCCACCGCTGATGCCGCCGCCGCCGATGCCCACGGATACGGGCGATCCGCGGCTCGCCCGCTCGCGCGCCTCAGCGGCATAGTCGATGGTTGCGATCAGGCTGGCGTCGCCGCGCGACAGGACCGGCGTGAAGCCAAGGCGGCTGAGCTCTCCGGCTACGGCGGCCGCATATTGCCGAAATTCCAGACTGCCCGCGTCCTCTTCGCGCGCCGGAACGATGAAGACGCTTCCGCGCTGCGGTGGCGCCTCGACATGAAAGCGCGTGACCTCCGTACCGGGGTTCGAAGCGCAGGCCGCGATCGCGAGCGCGGCGAGGACGGGTGCCAATGTGCGGGCGGTCCGTGATCGCGCGCCGGGAAACAGGAAGCTGTTCATCGCCAAACTCCACTTTTCTAAACGGGTACCGTCATTAGGGAGAGAACCCGTGATCCACGATGAACGGTCGTGCCGATCATAGTTTCCTTCGGGTGGGAGAGGCGGACGATGTCGGGACGGGTGCTGGTAACGGGCGGCGCGGGCTATATCGGCAGTCATGCCGTCCTGGCGCTCCTCGACGCGGGGCATGAGGTCAGCGTCGTCGACAATCTGGTCACCGGCTTTCGCTGGGCCGTTCCCGAGACCGCGCGGTTCCACGAGGCGGATATCGCCGACATGGAGGCAATGGCGGACATATTCCGCAAGGACGAAATCGGGGCCATCATGCATTTCGCCGGCTCGGTCGTGGTACCGGAGTCCGTCGAAAATCCGCTGAAATATTATCGGAACAACACTGCCGCCACGCGCAACCTTATCGAAGCGGCGGTCGATGCGAATGTCCCGCATTTCATCTTTTCCTCCACCGCCGCGACCTATGGCACGCCGGCGGAGGTGCCCGTCGTCGAGACCGCGCCGCAAATCCCCATCAATCCCTACGGCATGTCGAAGCTGATGTCGGAGGCGATGCTGGCCGACACGGCGGCCGCGCACGAGTTCGCCTATTGCGCGCTCAGATATTTCAATGTCGCGGGCGCCGATCCCGCCGGCCGGGCCGGACAGGCGACCAAGGGCGCCACTCACCTCATCAAGGTCGCGAGCGAAGCGGCGACCGGCAAGCGCAGCCATGTCGATATTTACGGCACGGACTACGATACGGCCGACGGCACGGGCGTGCGCGACTATATTCATGTCAGCGACCTTGCCGCGGCACATGTGCTGGCGCTCGACTGGCTACGCGCACACCCGGGCGAGTCGACGATCATGAACGCCGGCTACAAGCGTGGATTCTCTGTGCTGGAAGTCCTCGATGCGGTCGAACGGGTATCGGGCCGGGCTATCGAACGCCGGATGCGGCCGCGCCGTGCCGGCGATCCGGCCGAACTGGTCAGCGACAATGGGCGCATCGTCGCGACGCTCGGCTGGACGCCGGAACATGACGATCTCGATACGATCGTCCGTCATGCCTTCGACTGGGAAAGCCGGTTGCACGAACGACAGAATTGAAGCGTTTGCGAGCCGATCGCTCAGGCGGCCGCGGCGGTCACCATATCAAGTTCACGGCCCAGCGCGGCGAGGTGAGGCATCAGCGATAGCGGCGATACGCCTTCGGCCAGCCGGTCTTCCAGCAGATGCGCCGCCTCTGCGAAGCCGGAAAGCCCATAAACCTGCGCGATGCCTTTCAGCGAATGCAGTTCGCGCGCGAACGCGTCGCGGTCGGCGAGGCCGGTCAGGGCCTGCAGCCGCGCTTCCAGTTCCTCGCGGACGAGGTCGAGATCGTCAGGATTCATGTGAGTGTGATAACATCGCCAATCTTGCTGTGCGGTTAAGGACCGGCAAATCCTGTGTTAAACGCGGCCATATCCGTGACCGAAACCCCCGCCTTGACCGAAACCGCCGCCCTGACCGAAACGCCGGCCCCGACCGCTTCGCCGCGCAAGATCATCCATGTCGACATGGATGCCTTTTTCGCCAGCGTCGAGCAAAGAGATGATCCCGCGCTGCGCGGCCGGCCCGTGGCCGTCGGCGGATCCAAGGCGCGGGGCGTCGTCGCGGCCGCAAGCTATGAGGCGCGCGTGTTCGGCGTCCGCTCCGCCATGCCGTCGATTACGGCGGCGCGCCTTTGCCCGGACCTCATCTTCGTCAAATCCCGCTTCGACATCTATCGCGAGGTGTCGCAGCAGATTCGGGATATTTTTCGTCGACATACGGACCTGATCGAGCCTCTGTCGCTCGACGAGGCCTATCTGGACGTCACCGCCTCCGACCGGCCCGCCACGGCGATCGCGAAGGACATTCGCGCGGCCATACGCACGGAAACCGACCTCACCGCCTCGGCCGGCGTCAGCTACAACAAATTCCTGGCGAAGCTCGCCAGCGACCAGAACAAGCCCGACGGCCTGTGCGTCATCCGTCCGGGCGAGGGCGCGGCGTTCGTACAGACGCTGCCCGTAAAGCGCTTTCACGGCGTCGGCCCGGTAACGCAGAAAAAGATGGCACGTCTCGGCATTGCGACGGGCGCCGATCTTGCGGCCAGGGACATGACGTTTCTCAGCGCCAATTTCGGCAGTTCGGCCAGCTACTATTACCGCGCCGCCCGCGGCATCGACGACCGGCCCGTCCGTGCCAGCCGCATCCGCAAATCGATCGGGGGCGAGCGAACCTTTCAGACTGATCTTCACGGCGAAGAGGAACTGACCGCGGCACTCGACGGTATCATCGAAACCGTCTGGACCCGTATCGAAAAGAACGAGGCGGCGGGACGCACCGTCACCCTGAAAATGAAATTCGCCGATTTCGAGCAGATTACCCGGGCGCAGAGCTTCGCCGCGCCGCTCTCGGACCGGGACATGTTCGCCCGCGTGGGCCGGGAGCTGCTCCTGGCGCAGCTTCCGGTCCCGAAGGGCGTGCGTCTGCTTGGCCTGACACTCTCCGGTCTCGTCGGCGCACCGAAAACGAAACCCGTGCGCGAACAGATGGTTCTGGAACTCTAACGGCGTTCGGCCGGTCTCATTCGCGCAGCTTCAGGCGCCAGATACGGTCGTCGTCGGCCTGTGACCCGACCATGAAATCGTGCCGCCCGACCTCTTCGAAGCCATAGCGGGCGTAGAAGCGCTGGGCGCGGTGGTTTTCGCTCCAGACGCTGAGATACATATCGTCATGGCCCTTCGCACGCGCATGGGCGAGCGCCCAGTCCATCAGCGCGGCGGCGACGCCCGTCCCCTGCCAGGGTTTCAGGACATAAAGCTGGCAAAGCTCGATCTTGCCACGTCCATCATCGGGCGCCGGCAGGAACAGCGGACCCACCTTGCAATAGCCTATCAGGTCCGCATCATCCTCCGCGACGCGGAAGGTATAGGCATTGCCGGCCAGTTCGACGGGCATGCCCTTCGGTCCGAACACCTCCGTCAGGAAGGTGTCGAGATCGGCCCTGGCGTAAAGATGGCCGAAGGTTTCGACGAAGCTGCGGCGACCGAGCGCGGTGAGCGCCTCGGCATCGGCGAGCGTCGGGGTCCTGTAGGCGATGGTCATGCCGGAAACCCGGCCGGCAGCGGCCATGACGGCGCGGTGAGTGCCATCGCCTTGAACAACGCGCCCATCTGATCGGGCGCCGTCAGCCTGCGCATCGCCGTGGCGACCGCCTCGCGCTGAGTCCCGTCCGCCCTTTGCATCAGCATCTCCGCGCGCGCGCCGATGCCGAGCGATGTCAGGAAACCCGCCTGTGAAACGGGCCCGGATATACGTGCACCCGCGCGTCTGGCCGCTGCTTCAAGCGCGACGAAATCGACATGTGCGGTCAGGTCGGCCGTGCCCGGGTGTGCGAGCGGATCGACATATTCGTGCCGCCGGATCGCCTGCAGCGTGTCACCAGTTTCACCATTCGCATAACCATAGTCGACGATCAGCGCCGCGCCGCCATAGTCGACGATCCGCGCTGCGATGGCGGCGGCGATCTCTCCGCGCGCCGGCGAACATTCCCTGATCGTGTCGCCGGCAGGATCGAAGCGGAGCAGATCTCCGTTCGCGACGATGCGGCGTTCTTTCCAGGTCTCGTCCACCAGCACCTGTTGTTCGATCGCGAGCGCGTCGAAGAACTCATTGGCGATTGCGATGCTGGGCACGCCCGCCGGCACCTCGTCATGCGCGGCGACGATGGTGGCTTCGGGAACGGCGGCGCGCTGCAGATTCGCCAATGCCGGGCTGGTTTCGACAAAGACGATCTGTGCGGCGGCCGCGAAGCCGGGCAAGCGCCTGGCCACGCGCAGCGCGTCTGTCATCAACGTACCGCGGCCCGGCCCGTATTCGACAAGCTGAACCGGCGCGGGCGTGCCCGCGCGCTGCCAAAGATCGGCGATCCAGGCGCCGATCAGCTCACCGAACATCTGGCTGATTTCCGGTGCGGTGACGAAATCCCCCGCCCCGCCAAGCGGATCGGCCTGCGCATAATAGGCCGCGTTGGAGCGGCGCATATAATCGTCGACGCCGATGCCGCCGGTTTCGGCAATCTCGCGCATCAACGCCCGCGCGAACGCCGTCACTGCTGCGCGGCGGCGCCAGCGATCGGCTCGACGCGGTGGCGCCGTCCCTTGGCGGTGCCGACCAGATAGAGCCCGAGAATGATCATCGGCAGGCTGAGCCACTGGCCCATGGTAAGTCCGAGCGCGAGAAAACCGAGATTGGCATCGGGCGTACGTACGAATTCGACGGCGAAGCGAAAGGCACCATAACCCATCAGGAAAGTGCCGGCGAGCTTGCCGGGATCATAGCGCGCATCGGTGCGCCAGAAGAGGAACCAGAGGATCGCAAACAGCACCGGACCCTCCAGAAAGGCTTCGTAGAGCTGGCTCGGATGGCGCGGGGTCGGCCCGCCGGTCGGAAAGACCATCGCCCAGGGCACGTCGGTGGGTCGCCCCCACAGCTCGCCATTGATGAAATTCGCCAGCCGGCCGAAGAAGAGGCCGAAGGGGATGGTGCAGGCGATATAGTCCCAGACGCGCAGGAAATTCAGCTTCTCCTTCCAGGCGTAGAGCACCGTCGCCAGGCCGACGCCGAGCATGCCGCCGTGGAAGGACATGCCGCCTTCCCAGAGTTTCAGGACATTGAGGACGCTGCCCTCCGGTCCGAAATAGCGCTCCGGCGTATAGAACAGCACCGACCCCAGGCGGCCGCCCAGGATGATGCCGACCGTGACCCAGGTGACAAAATCGTCGGCGTGCCGCTTCGCCATCGGGCTGCCGGGCCGCCGGATCAGCTTCATCAGATACCACCAGGCGACGACGATGCCGGCGATGTAGGCGAGGCTGTACCAGCGAATGGGAATATCGAAGCCGTCGACGGGCAACGGGATGGTGAACCAGATCGGGTCGATATTCGGATAATCGATGACGGTTTCGAACATCTTGCCTCTGGTCCCCCGCTCGAAAGTCGCAGCATTGCCCTTCGTCGCGGCCGGAACCATAGTGCGGCGAAATTCTGACGCAATTCCGCACCTGACGCGCAACCGATCCTGGGGAGGATACATGCTCACCGAACTCGACAAGGCACAGGACGCCGCCGTCACCGCCATCACCGCCGACGGTACGCAGATGGAGGTCGGCGAGGTCGAGGTCAGGGGCGCCAGGCTGCCGGTCTTCACGAACGCGCCGCCGTCGATGCGCGAATATTTCGATTTCTTCTTCATGGCGAACGGCGCGAAGGAGTTCACGGTCTACGAGGACGAGCGGCGTACCTTCGCCGAAATCTTTGCCGAGGCCAAAGCGATCGCCTCGGTCCTCCAGCATGAATTCGGCATTGCCAAGGGCGACCGGGTCGCCATCGCCATGCGCAATTTTCCGGAGTGGATCAGCGCCTTCGTCGGCGGGCTTTACCTCGGTGCCGTCGTCGTACCGCTGAACGCCTGGTGGACGTCCGAAGAGCTGGAATATGGCCTCGACCATAGCGGCACGCGGCTGGTCATCGCGGATGAGGAGCGGCTGAAGCGCGTGCGCGATGCCGTCGGCGATGCCATTCCGGTGATCGCCGTCCGGACCGGCTCGGCCATTGCGGAGCGGCTGAACGCGCGGCCCTGGAAGGAAGCGATCGCCGCCAATCCGCCCGAACCCTGGTATCTGCCGCCGATCGGCCCTGAGGACGATGCGACGCTCATGTACACGTCGGGGTCCACCGGCCACCCGAAGGGCGCGGTCTCGACGCATCGCGGCATTGTTCATGGCGCGATGAATTATATCGTCCAGGGCCTGGCGATGCTGACGCTCGCGGAGGCGGCGGGTACCGAGCTGCCGGAGCAGCAGATCACGCTTCTGAACGTACCGCTCTTTCACATCACAGGTTCGGTCCCGGTGCTGCTGGTTTCCATCGCCATCGGCCGCAAGCTGCTCATCATGTATAAATGGGACGCGGGCGAAGCGCTGCGGCTGATCCAGGATGAAAAGGCGACCTATTTCGTCGGCGTGCCGACGATGAGTCTCGAGTTGCTGCAGCACCCCGATCGCGACAAATACGATCTTTCGAGCCTCGTCGACATCGCCGCCGGCGGTGCGCCGCGCCCGGCCGAGCATGTGCGACGCATCTCCGCCGAAATGGGCAAATCGCCGGCGATCGGTTATGGTCTGACGGAAACCAACGGCGTCGGTGCCGGCAATATTCGCGACAACTACATCGCCAAGCCGACCTCGACCGGCCGCGCGTCGAAGCCGGTCGTGGAAATCGGCATTCGCGACGATGACCTCAACATGGTGGCTGAGGGCGAACGCGGCGAGATCTGCATCCGCTCGGCAGCGAACGTGCGCGGCTATTGGCGCAATCCACAGGCGACGGCCGAGGCCTTCCCGGGCGACGGCTGGTTCCACACCGGCGACATCGGCTATCTGGACGAAGACGGGTATCTTTACATCGTCGACCGCAAGAAGGACATCATCATCCGGGGCGGCGAGAACATCGCCGCGCAGGAGGTCGAGGCGGCGATCTACGGCCATCCCGCCGTTGCCGAAACCAGCGTCTTCGGCCTGCCCGACGACCGCATGGGCGAGATCGTCGGCGCCGTCGTCTATCTGAAACCGGGGGAAGAGGTCGACGCCGATGCACTGAGCGAAGCGGCGCGGGAAGATCTTGCTGCCTTCAAGGTTCCGGCGCGCATGTGGATCGTCAAGGAACCGCTGCCGAAGCTCGGGTCCGGCAAGATCGACAAGGTCAGCCTGCGGTCTGAATATCAGGCGAAGCACGCGGCCGCCTGAGGGCACCCGTCCCGGGCCTGCGCTTGCGGGTATGGGCCGGATAGGCCCATTGCGGGCCATTCTCCTACAGCAATGGCCCGGCCATACGGGCGATATTCTCGAGCGTTTTCCGGTACAGCCCCCGCTGCCGCCACGCGCCTAGATCGCATGTGCGACTGCGGCGGCGATAATCGTCCTCTATGTCTCTCAACGCGCTGACGATGTCGGGAGAATAGCTGATGAGCGCCACCTCCGAATTCAGCTCGAACGAGCGCATGTCGATATTGCTCGACCCGATGAGCGCTATCCGGTCGTCGATGCTGACATGTTTGGCATGCAGGAACTCGCCCTCGTAAAGATGGATGCCGACACCGGCGGCCATCAGGTCTGCAAAGTAGGATTGCTGTGCGAAATCCACGGTCCGGCTGTCGGTCCTGGCGCTTAGAAACAGATCGACGGTGACGCCGCGCTGCGCCGCGGTGCGGAGGGCCATGACGAGCGCATCCGAAGGAATGAAATAGGGCGTCGCGAGAACGGCTCGTTCACGTGCAGCGTGCAGCATCGTCGTAAACAGCATATCGATGCGCGCGTGCGGATAATCGGGGCCGCTCGCAACGATCTGCGCCGCGCTGCCGGGCTCCGCAATGTCCGGCTGCGGAAACAGGTCGGGGCCGGTCAGGCGGTCGTCGGTTTCCAGAAACCAGTCGCCGATGAATACCAGCTGCAGCTGCGCGACCGCGGGCCCCGTTAGGCGGACGAGCAGTTCCCGGTTGGGCATGCCGTCACCGCCGACGCAGGCGACGATGTTCTGCGACCCCGTCCAGCCGATGCGCCCGTCGATGACCGCCACCTTGCGATGATTGCGCATATCGGCGCGCGACACGCGCCCGACGATGCCGAGCGGCAGCATCAGGTCGAAGTCCACGCCCGCCGCTTCCATGCGGCGGCGAACGGCACCCGACCAGCTCATCGACCCGAGCGCGTCGATCATGAGCCTGCAGGTGACGCCGCGCGCGACGGCCCGCTCCAGCGCGGACATGATGAGGTCGCCGGCGGAATCGTCGGCGAAGATGTAGAACATCAGATGCACATGCGCGCGCGCCGCGTCGATATCATCGACCAGTCGCCGGATGGCGCGGTCATAGTCCGCCTGCAGATCGACCATGTTGCCGCCGACCGCCGGCATCTGGCTCATGGCCTTTGCGAGCCGGGCCAGATGCCGGCAGTCCTCGGGCGGCCGAACGACGTGCGCCGCCGGATCGGTGCGCGCGTCCGCCAATGCGGCGTCCAGAATCTCCGGCAGGCGCTTCACCCGCGCGCGTCGCCAGCGCGGGTGCCGCGCCCGGCCGATCACGGCATAGAGGATCGCGGCCGGGATCGGAAAGACGAACAGCGCGAGCAGCCAGGCCTTCGCGGCGTCGGCGGAGCGGCGGAAGGGCACGATCAGGACGGCGCCGATGCGGATCGTCCAGTCGACAATGGTCAGGCTGACGGGCCAGAGGTCCTGTGACAGTTCCATGGGGCGCTCCTTACCCCCTTAACGGCCCCGCATCGCCGTCAGCCCAGCACCTTTGCGAGCGCCTCGAATACGCCGCGGCCGTCCGTGCCGCCCTGGTCCTCGTCGATCAGGCGCTCGGGATGCGGCATCATGCCGAGGACGTTTCCAGCGACGTTCCTGATGCCGGCAATGTCATGCTGCGATCCGTTCACCGCCTCCGCATAGCGAAAGACGATGCAGCCCTCGCCCTCCAGCCGGTCGAGCGTCTTCGTATCGGCGAAATAATTGCCGTCATGATGCGCGACCGGAATGCGGATGCGGTCGCCGCCCTCATAGGCGAGCGTGAACGGCGTATCGGCGGTCTCGACGCTCAGCATCACGTCGCGGCAGACATAGTCGATGCCGGAATTCCTGAGGAGCGCGCCGGGTAGGATTTCGGCCTCCGTCAGCATCTGAAAGCCGTTGCAGACGCCAAGCACGTACCGGCCCGATTCCGCCGCCGCCTTGACGGCGCGCATGATCGGGGCCTTCGCGGCGATGGCCCCCGTCCGCAGATAATCGCCGTGCGAAAAGCCGCCGGGCAGCGCGATCAGGTCAACAGGCGGCAGCTCGGTATCGGCATGCCAGACCATTTCGACCTCGGCACCGGCGACGTCGTGCAGGGCGACCGCCATGTCGCGATCGCAGTTGGACCCTGGAAAGACGACGACCGCGGCCTTCATGCCGCGCCCCGCGCACCCTCTTTGCCCGCCTCTTCGCCGAGTTCGATGCGAAAATTCTCGATCACCGTATTGGCGAGGAGTTTTCGGCACATGTCCTCGACCCGTTCGCGCGGCGTACCGTCGGCAAGCTCGAGTTCGATATATTTGCCCTGCCGGACGCCTTCGGCTTCCGCGAACCCTAGGGCACCGAGCGCATGTTCGACGGCCTTGCCCTGCGGGTCGAGGACGCCGGGTTTCAGCGTGACGTAGATACGAGCCTTCATAATTCCGCGCTTATGGCGACGTGGTAACGGCTATTAAAGGATTTTCGTGCGATGGGCAGCCCGGGCACAAGAATCACCGGGGAATTCACCATGGCAGCGCACGCGCGCGCGCATTGAGTTTTTCTTTTAGTAGTAGGCCGGCCGGTCAAAGGCGGCACGACCCGTCCG
>JBCCAC010000336.1:0-3003 GCA_039815015.1 Pseudomonadota bacterium
CACGTGTTGTACAGTACATGTTGAATACTGTAGGTTGTGGAAAACACCCCCAGAGTCCTTTAGTCCTTGCTCCCCCCTGCTTTTTCTTGCAGTTCCCCTTTCGGGGATAGCCCGTACCGAAGAGGACGTACCGAAGAGGACGGAGAGCGGTTCCGGGATCCCGTTCAGATAGGCGGTCATCCCCCGCGCGATCGCCGCCGCCGTGTCAGGCGCCGCCGCACTGATCAGCCCCATCGGAATGGCCCAGAGGAGGAGCGCGTACATGACGTAGAGGAAGCTCGGCCGCGCGCGGCTGGTCCAGGGGTCGGTCGAGCGTGCCTCAGCCACGATTGCGGACATCTGCGTCTCGATCGTCTTCAGCTGCTGCTCCCCCTCCAGTCGCAGCAGTTCCAGTTTTGCGCGATCACGCGCCTCCGGGTCGGGTATGACCTTGTCGATCAGACTGGCAATCGGGCCGACGAGCGTGCCGAGGATGCTCATGCCGCATCCCCCGCGACGTTGCCGAGCCGGTGCGCGAGCCAGCCATAGACGAAACTCTCGTTCGCCGGCCGCCCTTCCGCCAGTTCGATGTAGCGCGCACCCTGCAGCGCATCGAGCGCGCGCAGCAGCACCTCCTCTCCGCGGCTACCACGCTTGGCTCTGAACGCCGCTAGCGCGGAAAGCGTAGCGGTGTCGATGCGACGCGTGAGAGCAAGGTCGGCCCAGTCGCGGCCGCGCCGGTTAAGCGCATTAAGGGCGCGCTGGAGGAAGGAGAAGGCCGCGGCCGGTCCCATATTGACGCCGGTATCGAACAATTCGGCCGCCACCCGGGGTGCCGCCTTCGCCACCGCATCGAAGCGCGGGCCGTCCCAATAGCGTTCGGTATAGATATCGATGGCAATGGCGCGCGGCAGATCGCGCATGGCGCCATGATAGCCATTGGCGCGGGCGGTCGCACGCGTGATGCCATATTTGGTCGGTCCGCCGCGGTCGTCGGGATGGTCGACATAGCCGCCCTCCCGATCGATCACGTCGTCGATAAGGTCGTTGATGCAGATGCTCATGAAGGTCGCTCCAAAAAAGGAGCCGCCTTAGTAAACAGGAAATTTCCTATTTTGGAAGCGAAATCGTACCGCGCGTAGCTGGCCCGTCTGAAAATCAGGGAAAACTGGTCGGAGCGACAGGATTCGAACCTGCGACCCCTACACCCCCAGTGTAGTGCGCTACCGGGCTGCGCCACGCTCCGACCGAGCGCGCCGCATAGGCTTCAGGCCCGCTTTTGGCAAGCCGAGGTCGCACAGCGCGCGTTCATTCGCTACGTCATAGTTGCATCTGCTTTCAACCATTCGACGGACCGCTCGCCATGCTTCGCCTGCCGCTTCTCTCGATCGCCCTTCTTGCCGGCTGTTCCGCCGCCGAACCGGCCGCGTTCGCCGCCGACAGTGACGCGCTCGCCGATATCGCACCGGCGGCCAAGACCTATGGCGAGGTGCTGTCCACCGTATCGGAGAATGTCGGCTGGCAGCGGTTCAACATGGACCAGTTCCTGGAATGGGGGCGGCCGGGCGGCGACTGGGTCGATGCCGCCGGGACGCCGTGGGGCGATCGTCCCTTCGCGACCGTGGGGCTGAGCAAGGGAAGCGAGAACAGCTGGATATCGCTTGACGTCACGGACGCCATGCGCGGCCATGACGGGGCCCTCTTTCTGCGCAAGGGCACGGGCGGCAAGACGTTCAAGATGCATAGCGACGAGGCGAAGGATCCGGCGCTGCGTCCCTATCTCCTCATCGAAGGGCCGGCCGGCGAACGGCGCGTGCCGGTCGAGGTCGCTCATCTGGCATCATCGACATCGAAGTCGCTCGGCGAGCGCCCATTCGTCGCCACGGCCGGCGGCATCATCGCGCTGACGGGCGACGTCGCGCTCGAGGACGGCGAACGGGCGACGATAAATTTCCACACCATGCGCGGCTTCGGCCGGCAGGAACTGGCCGTCTACCGGGCCGCCCCCATGCCCGCTCCGCCGCCGGTGGCAGACGTCGCGCCGGCGAAGCGCACGCTCGTCAATATCGAACCGGGTGATTGGGCCGAGGACGTCGCGCGACGCGACATTGCGCGCACCAGGAAACCGAATGGCGGGCGCGGCGTCACGCCGCTCGCCGACGGCACGCTGCGCATCAAATGGCCGGGAACGGGCGGGGTCGCGAGCGCCATGTCTTCCCGACTGGAAATTCCGGTCGAGGATCGCGGTCCGCTGACGGTCCTGGCCTACACGATAATGGTCGGTGACGATTTTACGCCGACGATGACCGGGAAATTCCCCGGGCTGGTCAACACCGGGCACATCGACCCCGACCATATCAAGCGACGATATGGCGGTTTTGGCGGCCGGCCGGCGCTCAATGGCGTCTGGACCGCGCGTATTTTCCAGGGCAGCGCGCGGGGCGGGCCGTTCGCGGACGAATTTTCGCCGATCGATACCTACGTCTACACCAATGGCGACAGGGACCTGAATGGCGTGCTCTACGGTCTGACGCGCCCGCTGCCGCGACGTGAATGGGTGACCCTTGTGCAGGCGGTCGATACGGAACGGGGCATGCTCGCACACTGGGTGGTGACCGAGCATGGCGCGCATCAGATCGGCATGACCACGGGGCTGGTGTTCTACACCGACGAAGACGTCGCAAAGTTCGGCGTCGAATATTGTTATACGTCGGAGGCCTGGCTGAACTTTCACATCGGCGGCACCGGCTTTGAAAAGCGCACGCATGACGGCCATACCATCTGGCTGGAAAGCGCGCGCATTTACGACGGTCTGCCCGACCTCGACGCCGAAGTTGCCCGCCTGCGCGATGTGAACGCCGCCTCGCGCCAGCGTATCGTCAGCTAGAGCGTTTTGCGTTTCACGCGGATCGGTATCCTGCGTTTGCGATGTAGTTGATGCACTCGGTTGTGCTGAAGCGATCGAGGAGGACACCGATCTCGTTCCACAGGCTCTCGGTTGTTCGCTTTCGTGCGCGCCGCAGC
>JBCCAC010000380.1:0-2531 GCA_039815015.1 Pseudomonadota bacterium
CGTCATGCCGTCGACGACAGGTCCGGCCAACCGGCCAGTCAAAACGCCGTCCGATATTTCCAGAACGTTCGCGACCACCCGGTCGAAGCCGAGCATGTTGCCGACCGGTTCTGCGAATGCCGTGAAGCCGCAGGAGACGAGGACGCATCTTACGCCCGCCGATCGCAGCGCCTGGAGCAGGGACGCCGCCCCCGCCGTCGGGCGCACGCGCTGATCGAGGCATGCGGCGATCGCCCTTTCCTCAAGGCCGGCCAGAAGCGCGACCCGCTCGCGCAGCGCCGCCTCGAAATCGAGTTCGCCGCGCATGGCCGCCTCGGTAACGGCAGACACCTCCGCTTTCAGCCCGGCAAAGTCGGCCAGTTCATCGATGCATTCGACCGTAATCATGGTCGAATCCATGTCGGCGACGAACAGGCGAGGCCTCATATCCGCAGGCCGCACGATCACATCGACGTCCGGAAGCACCGCCTCAAGCGCTGCGGTCAGGCCACCGCAATCGATCATCGTCACCCTGATCGTCGCCATCCGTTCGTCCCCGCGGCTCGACGCGATCTCTGCACCACCATGATCCATGCAGGTTTCGCTGGCGCGGCGCAGCATCGCGTCCGATACAGTCTCGGTGGCCACCAAAGTGACGAGATACGGCACGCCGCTGACGGCATCCGGCTTGGCATCGGACATTATCGAATCACCTGAACGCGCGTCGGAATTGGCGCAGCTTGTCGTCATCGCAGGGCCGACCGCGACCGGCAAGACGGCCCATGCCCTGGACCTCGCGGCAAGGCACGATGGCACCATCATCAACGCCGATGCGTCCCAGATCTATAACGAACTGCGCATCCTGACCGCGCGGCCGACCGATGACGATATGGCAGCCGCGCCGCACCGGCTGTTCGGTGTGGCCGCGGCCACGGACATCTGGTCCGCCGCCGACTGGGCAAAGCGCGCGACGGTCGAGATTGAAGCCACCATGGCAGCCGGCAGATTGCCGATCCTCGTCGGCGGCACGGGCTTTTACCTGAATGCCCTCCTGAACGGCATCGCCGATGTTCCGCCCATTCCGGATGACATTCGCGCGGCGGTCCGCGCCCTGCCCTTGTCCGACCTGCGGCACAGACTCGTGCACGAAGATCCGGAGATGGCCGAACGACTGCGGCCGAGCGACCCGCAGCGGCAGGCGCGTGCGCTGGAAGTGATACGCACAACCGGCAGATCGCTCGCGGCCTGGCAGCGGGACACATCGCCGGGGCTCGCCTCGCAATATCGGACCGAGATCAGGTTGCTCGACTTGGAACGCGGTGAGCTGTTCGCGCGCTGCGGTGCCCGTTTCGACGCTATGGTTGCAGCCGGTGCAATCGAAGAGGTCCGCGCTCTTACGCAACGTCATCTCGATCCCGATCTGCCGCTCATGAAAGCGATCGGGGTGCCACCGTTAAGGGCGTTTCTCGCCGGCCAGCTCACGCTCGAGGAGGCGGGTATGCGCGCGAAAATGGATACGCGCCGCTACGCCAAGCGGCAGCAGACCTGGTTCAGAACGCAGATGGCTGCAAAGCTGTACCGTCTGCCCGATACGACAGACGGTACAGCCCTGGCCGATACTTAATTCTGGCTCTGTGCGGTCTGCTGCTGCTGCGCACCGATGGTCTGACCGGGCTGCCAATTGGCGGGCGGCTGCACCGCAACGCTCTGCACGCGCCGATTGAGCTCGGCGGTCACCTCGTCGGTCAGATTGACCTCGGGATTGACGAACAGGACGCTCGCTTCGGGGCGCAGCACCAGATCGACGTTCTTCTGCTGCATGGCGGCGGAAACGGCCGGCTGCAGCTGCACAGCGATCTGTTCCTGCGCATAGGTGCGCGCCAGCGCAATCGGACGCTGCAGCTGCTGCAGCTCGGCCTGCGCCTGCTGCTGCTTCTGGACGAAGGCCTGCTGCTGCGGGGCCACGGACTGCTGCGTAGCGCCCTCGGCCTGCGCCGCCGTTTCAAGGGCCGTTCTTAGCGTCTGCAGCTCGGTCTGGAGCGCTGTCGAGCGCTGCTGTGCCTGCTGGATCTGCGTGGCATAGGTCGTCTGGATCGCCTGCGTCGCATTCTGCCAAGCCGTGCTCGCCTCAATGGCGGCTTCCGGATTAACGATGGCGATCGACTGCGCCTGCGCGAGTGCGGGCGCAGCGGCAGCGGCGGTGATAAGGCCGGCGGCGAGGATGGTGGATAGTCTGGTCATTAGAACGAAGTCCCTACGTTAAATTGGAAAAGCTGTTCGTCATCGCCCGGTTCGGACACGATGGCGCGGGCGAGATCGAAGCGGAACGGGCCGAACGGCGAATTCCAAGACGCGCCGATACCGACGGATACGCGCGGACTCGGCGAATCTCCTGCGAATTCCTGTGTCTGGATGAAGCCGGCGCCGCCGGGTGTGCCGATAAACTCGATATCGGTAATGTCGGTGTCCTCATCGAAATCGACCTCCCACAGCGCCCCGACGTCGACGAAGGCCGACGGCCGGATGCCCAGTTCGGCGACACCGTCACCGAG
>JBCCAC010000114.1:0-7251 GCA_039815015.1 Pseudomonadota bacterium
CCGCTCCTCGAAATCGACCACAGCACGGCGCTGGACGAAATCAAGGTTCCCGAGCCGGTTCTCTAGGGTGCCTTGATCGCGCAGCGGATCTGTCGCCCCGGACCTTATCCGGGGCGACGGATGGTCGCTTAATCCTAGGCCGCGGCTTCGGGATTATAGGGCAGCGACGAATGGTGCAGCACGATGCGCAGCGTGCCGTCGGCGTCTTTCTTGTAGCCCCAGCTCTTGTCGACTTTCGTCACGCCGCCATCCTTGTCGGTCATGATGACCCAGCCCATCCACATGGCGACGTCGCCTTCGATGAAGCTCGCGGACGTTTCGGACCTGCATTCACGCCAGCCCTTCAGGGCGAATCCGCCGTCCAGAGGATAGTCCGGATCATGGGCGACGAAATAGGACTGGGCGCCCTTCTTCGTCGGCCGGAACGTCTTCTCGCCGCTTGCGAGCGTCGGTTTGAACAGGACCGGGCCTAGATTATAGCCATAGGCCGCATCCAGCACGTCTCCGGCGATCTTGCGGGCACTGTCGATACCGTCCTCATCATAGGCCGTGGCGATCTTCACGAGCGCATCGCCCCAGGCTTTACGGGCCTCTTCCAGTTCGGTCTCGGTGATCGGCATCGTGCCCTTCTCCTTCTTGGTTCAGTCTCGAAAATGGGTGGATTACTTAGGTAATGCCGTGCCTCGGCAAAGGTTGCACGTGCCGGCGATCGGACCGTGCCGGCCGTCGATTGCAGGTTTGCGCTCAGGCGGGAACCGGCTCGGCTGTCGAGACGCCGGGTCTGGTCTCGCGCGCCGCCGCGACATCGTCCAGCGTCTCATCGGCAAAGCGTGGGAACAGGATCGAAACGCAGCTTCCGCCCAGTTCCGAACGGCCGCGGGTACATTTCCCGCCGATCGTATCGGCCAGATCGCGCGTCAGTGTCAGGCCCAGACTGTTCGCGCTCGCCTCGGCAAAGGATTCGCCGTCCGGGAAGCCGATACCATCGTCTTCCACCATCAGTCGCAGGCACCGCCCTTCCTCCGTAAGCGTTACCCGGACGATGCCGGTCTGATCCGGTTCGGGAAAGGCATGTTCGAACGCATTCGTCACCAGTTCGGCAACCGCCAGGCCCAGATTGCTGGCGACCGCAGCGCCCAGCCGCACGTCGACCGCCTCAACCTGAAGCCGCACGCCGGCGGTGCCGTAACCCTCTTCCAGAAGGACCGTCAGCGACATCAGATAATCGCGCGCGTCGATCCACATCAGGTCACGCGCACCATTCAGCTGTTCGTGGACGACCGCCATCGACTTCACGCGCCGCTCCGCCTGCCGCACCACCATCCGCGCATCCTCGTTGGTGATCGCGCGGGACTGGATGCGCAGCAGCGAGCCGACGATCTGGAAGTTGTTCTTCACGCGATGGTCGACTTCCTTCATCAGCACCTCGCGCTCCGACAAAAGCTCCTCCGCCTCGGCGAGCGCGGCCTCGACCTCCTCGTTCTTCGCCTGCAACAGCCGGTTGAGCCGCAACCGCACGACGGACGTACGCCAGATCAGGATCGCCAGCGCCGCCAGCAGCGCCGCGCCCACGACCGCCATGACGAGGACGAGGTTGCGCTGCTCCAGCTTCGCTTCGGAGAGCGCAGCACGCTGCTGCTCCGTCTCGGCGACGCGCCGGACCCGCTCGACATCGAAATCGGCCTGCGCCATCGCGACCGCCTTCGCCACCGCTTCGCCCCGAATATCTTCTTCCAGCGCCGTCGCGCGCCGCAGCATCTTAAGCGCGTCGGCGGTATCGCCGCTGCGCTCCAGCAGATCGGCCATGAACGCGCTGCTTTTGGCGATGCCATCGGCGTCCTCCACATCTTCCGCGGTAGCCAGAGCCCGGCGCCCGGCGATCTCCGCCTCCTGCAACCGGCCCAGCCCCATCAGCGCGATGCCGAAGTTACGGTCGATATCTGTCCGCAGGCCGTTGCCGCCCAGCTTGTCTTCCACGGCCGCGCTCTTTTCGAGATCGGCCAGCGCCGGCTCATACTCGCCCAGTTCGTTCAACAGCGTCGCCCGTGACAGAAACGCCCGCGCGCGTTCATATTCGAACGACGTACGATCGAAGGGCGGCAACTCGTCTGGCTCGATGCTGTCGATATTCTCGATCGCCAGATCGAAATAGGATCGCGCCCTGTCCATAGCGCCCTCGGCCTTCGCATGGTTGGCAAGGCCGTTCAGGACGACGGCGACATCGTAGGCATTGCCCTCCTTCTCCTGATAGGCGAGCGCTTCCAGCAACGCTGCCCGCGCGCGGTCGAGGTCGCCCATCTCCATGTAGACATTGCCCATATTGACGTTGAGCCCGGCCGTCATGTCACCGTCGCCCAGCCGCTCGTACAATTTCGCGGCTGCCGCAAAATAGCGGATGCCCTCGGCGAAATTGCCGGCTTCCGCGCTGATGACGCCGCCCATGTTGAGTGCCATGGCATAGCCTTCCAGATCGTCGATCTGCCTATGGGCCGACAGTGAGCGTTCGATCGCGCGAATGCCGCGCGCCGACTCTCCTTTGACGAAGGCGTGCGCGCCGATCAGGCGATAGGCCGAACCGATCACCTTGTAATTGTCCGCGGCGATGGCGTCGGTCAGGCCGCGGCACAGCAGGGAGAGCGCGGTTTCGGGCTTGGCGCTGATCAGCGGCCGCGCCTCGGCCACCGCCGCGGCGCCGGGTCCGTCCTCGTTCGCCGTCCCGTCCAGATCATCGGGTTCGAAACCGATTGGCGGCGCGACCGCGCTGCATTCCTCCGCCATAGGAAACGCGAGCGCGGGATCGACCGCAGCTTCGGCCGTGCCGGCGGCAAGCGCCAGCATCAGCGACATGAAACCCATCGGGAACCGCAAGAGGTTCTCGCTCCTCAACCCAACCCGCTCCGAAAGGAGGCACCTCTCGGCACACTCCTCCGGAAGGGTGAAGCATGTTGCGAGGTGGACGCAAGTCTGGCGGCTTTCCGTTTGTCGAAAGCCCGTCAGCGCTGATCGAATTCAGAAACTTTCCTCGGCATAGACCCGCGTCACGTCGCCGTTCCACTCGCCATGATAGGCCGCCAGCAGCCGCTCCGCCGGCGTCAGGCCGCTGTCGACGATCTCGAACAGCGGCGCCAGAAAGCCCGCCTCATTGTCGCCGGCAGCGTTGAGACGCCCGCGCGCGACCAGCCCGGCCTCGGCGATCTTCAGGGCCTCGCGCCCGATATCGCGCAGCGTTCCCCCCGGCACGGCAGCCTTCAGTCCCGCCTTCGGCACCTCGTTGCGCAGGCGCGCCATATCGTCCAGCGACCAGCCCTTCACCAGGTCCCAGGCCGCGTCCAGCGCCGCCCCGTCGTACATCAGGCCGACCCACAGTGCCGGCAGCGCGCAGATGCGTCGCCACGGTCCGCCATCGGCGCCGCGCATCTCCATGAAGCTTTTCAGCCTGACCTCGGGGAACGCGGTCGACAGATGGTCTTCCCAGTCCGCTTTCGTCGGCCGCTCGCCCGGGAGTTCATCGAGCTCGCCCGTCAGAAACCGCCGGAACGGGCGGCCGGCGAGATCGACATATTCGCCGTTCCGCACGGCGAAATACATCGGCACGTCCAGCATATAGTCCGCCCAGCGCTCGAACCCGAACCCGTCCTCGAAAACGAAGGGCAGCATGCCGGTGCGGTCGGGATCGGTGTCGGTCCAGATATGGCTGCGATAGCTCAGATACCCGTTCGGCTTTCCGTCCGTGAACGGCGAATTGGCAAACAGCGCCGTCGCCAGCGGCTGCAGCGCCAGCGACATGCGGAACTTCTTCACCATGTCCGCCTCGCTCTCATAGTCGAGGTTCGTCTGGATGGTGCAGGTCCTCAGCATCATGTCGAGGCCGAGCGATCCGACCTTCGGCATGTAATCGAGCATGATGCCATAACGGCCCTTGGGCATGATCGGCAGATCCGAACGCGCCTTGTCCGGCCACATGCCGAGACCCAGAAAGCCGAGACCCAGCTCTTCGCCGATCGCCTTCGCCTGTTCCAGATGACGCCCGGTTTCCGCGCAGGTTTCGTGCAGATTTTCCAAGGGTGCGCCCGACAGCTCCAGTTGCCCCGCCGGCTCCAGGCTCACATTGCCGTCTGCGCCCTTCAGCGCGATGACCTTGTCGCCCTCGCGCACCGGTTCCCAGCCAAAGCGGGTCAGGAGGTCCAGAACGTCGCGAATGCCGTCCGGCTCGTCATAGCTCGGCGCCGCCAAATTGCGCGCCCGGTAGACGAACTTCTCGTGTTCGGTGCCGATGCGCCAGTCCGGCTTCGGCTTACAGCCGCGCTCGAAGATGGCGATCAGATCGGCCCGGCTTTCGATCGTCGGCGATACCGCGCCGTTGTCCTCGCGTGTGCTCATGCCGCCGCATAGCCGGACGCGCCGCGGCGAACCACCCTCATTGAGTCGCCCTCATATTGGTGCCGCAACCCTTACACGGCGCCGGCAAAGCGCCAGCCGAGCGTCTCGCCGGCCAGGAACGGCACGACATGAGTGTCGCCGACTCGAATGCGCGCCGGCACCTCCATCTCGTCGCGCACCAGGGCGACGCGCGTCTCGTTGACCGGCAGGCCGTAAAAGGCGGGACCATTCAGCGACGCGAAGGCCTCCAGCAGGTCGAGCGCGCCTTCCTCCTCGAACGTCCGCACATAGCTTTCCAGGGCGGCGGGCGCGTTGAACAGGCCGGCGCAGCCGCAGTCAGACTCCTTCGCGCTGACATCGTGCGGCGCGGAATCCGTCCCGAGAAAGAATTTGGTCGAACCGCCGGTCGCCGCCTGCCGCAGCGCAAGCCGGTGCGTTTCGAGCTTGGCGACCGGCAGGCAATAATAATGCGGCCGGATACCGCCTTCGAACATCGCGTTGCGGTTGAAGGCGAGATGATGCGGCGTGATCGTCGCGGCGACGCGGTCGTCGGCTGCCGCCACGAAATCCACCGCATCCTTCGTCGTCACATGTTCGAAAACGATCTTCAGCGCGGGAAACTCCCTGACGACCCCCGTCAGCACGCGGTCGATGAACACCGCCTCGCGGTCGAAAATATCGATCTCCGGATCGGTCACTTCGCCGTGGATAAGAAGCGGCATCCCCAGCCGCTGCATCCGTTCCAGCACGCCATGGATATTTGTTATGTCCGTTACGCCATGCGTGGAATTCGTCGTCGCATTCGCGGGATAGAGCTTCGCTGCGGTGAAGACGCCATCGCCGAAGCCGCGCTCGATCTCGTCCGGGTCCAGATCGTCGGTCAGATAGCACGTCATCAGCGGCGTGAAGTCCAGACCCTCGGGCACCGCCGCCCGGATACGGTTCCGATAGTCCGCGGCCGCGCGCGCCGTCGTCACCGGCGGCGCCAGATTGGGCATGACGATCGCGCGGGCGAACTGCCGCGCCGTCGCACCGGCCACGGCCGCCAGCATCGCGCCGTCGCGCAGATGCACGTGCCAGTCGTCGGGCCGGCGCATCACGATGCGCTTCGCTCCGCCGTCCTCGGTCATGTTCCGTCGCCTCCGATCGTCTAAAGACATGCTTAACGACCCGGTAAGGCGCCCGTTCTAGACTGGCAACATTATGCGCGTTCCTGCTCTAACCCTCAGCCTGCTTGCGGCGCTGATCGGCCTCGGCATGTCCGCCCCGGCGCGGTCGCAAGCGCTGACCTCCTACATGGAGGCGGTACGCATCGCCAGCGTATCGACGGGCTGGCAGCGCGTTACGCTCACGAACAGCTATGCCGACCCCATCATCGCCTGCACGCGAGTTCTCTCTTCGGCCAGCGACGACGAGGCGGCTGTCCGCATCCGCAACCGGTCGGCTAATGGCTTCGATCTCCGGCTACAGGGATGGACTGCGACCGGCACGCCCGGCCCGTCTGCGGTACACTGCCTGATCATAGAGGAGGGCGCCCACACCCTGCCGGACGGTCGCGCGGTGGAGGCGCATAGCGTCCTCTCCACCGCAACGTCAGGCCGCACGGTGGGATGGAACAACAACCGCCTCGAAAACGTGACCGCGACACTCGTCAACAGCTACGCGCAGATGGTCGTACTCGGGCAGGTGATGAGCTTCGCCGACAGCCGGCCGAGCACCTTTTGGACCAACAATTGCGTTTCCCGAAGCGCGGGGCCGACGCCATCCGGGTTCTGCGTAGGCAAGCATATCGGCTCTATCAACGAGACGCGCGCCGACGAAACCTTGGGCTTTATCGTTCTTGATGCAGGAACCGGCCGTGTGAACGGCGTGGATTATGCCTTCGCACTCGGTCCCAGGTCGGTTGCCGGCGTCGGCAACAGCCCGCCTTACAATTACACGCTGTCCGGCGATTTCGACACAGGCGTCGCTACACAGATGGCAGAACAGGGCGGCGACGGCGGCTGGGCGGTTCTCTACGGGGCCGATCCGCTTCCCGCCAACCGCATCGGCCTCGCCGTCGACGAGGAAACGGCCGCCCGCGACACCACCCGCAGACACATTACCGAAAATCTATTCTATGCGGTCTTCGCCGATCCGCCGACCGCAACCCTCGACCTTGAAAAGTCGAGCGCCATCGATCCTGCCGCAATCTTCCCCTACGCCGTCCCCGATAGCGACGTCATCTACACGCTTACCGTCACGTCGCTCGGTCCCGACCAGGTCGATGCCGACACGATCTTCATCGCAGACAGCCTGTCCAGCGATCTCGGCTTCGTGGCGACGGATTTCGACGGCTCCGGTCCCGGCACTGCCGCCGTGACGTTCGACACCGGCACTTCAGCCCTCACCTTCACGCCTGCCACCGACGTCGGCTATTCCAGCGCCGCCGCGGTTCCGACCGATATGACGGACTGTACATATGCGCCGGTCGGCACCGTCGATGCCGCCGTCCGGCATATCTGCCTGGCGCCGAAGGGGGTGCTCGCCGCAGGTGCGAACTTCGCCTTCCGCTTTCGCGCCCGCATTCGCTAGGCGCCCGCACCGTTCGCCGCCTGCCACAGCGCCAGCGCCGCCACCGCCGCCGTATCGGCGCGCAGAATACGCGGTCCCAGCGTCACCGCCTTCGCCTGGGGCAAGGCCCGGATCGCGTCGCGCTCCGCATCCGAGAATCCACCTTCCGGCCCGATCAGGATCGCCGCCGGCGCCGGCGCCATCCGCATGACCGCCAGCGCCGCCGCGCCGCCTTCCCCACCCACATCCTCGTCCTCATCACAGAAAATCAGCGCCCGCTCGTCAGGCCAGGCCGCCAGCAGCGCCCGCAAGTCCACC
>JBCCAC010000006.1:0-18606 GCA_039815015.1 Pseudomonadota bacterium
ACCTGCGGCTGAATGTTCTCACCGCCGAGCGGCTGGCCGAGCGTGGCGCTGGCCATCGTGCCGGCATTGGCGATGCCGCCCGTCACGCTCGGGACCACGGCCGGATCGTCGGGGGTCGCCGCAACGGCCTCTTCGGTGGTGAGACCGCCTTCGACGATAGTACGCGAATCGTCCGGATCGTTCGCCATTTCGGCGGCCCCGCCGGAGGTCGCGCCCGGCGTGATCGGGTCCAGATCCTGGGCATGGGCCGGGCTGCCGACGACGGCGAGACCGAGGACCGCAGCAGCGGCGAAAGGGGTAAAGCGGCGCATCATCTTCCCAAATCGAGGGGTATCAGTAATCGATCATGGAACCCTGCCACCGATGTGACGGCCCCTGTTCATCGCCGGCTACCTAGTCCGGCTCGCAAGGGGCGACAAGCGTTAGCTTTGCCGCACCTTTGACCGGTGCGCCGGCGGATCAGGCGTCCCGGACGCCGTCCAGAAGCCGCTCGTCGAGATCATCGTCGCCGTGCAGCACCGACACATCGCCCGTCGCCTCCAGAACGACGGCATGCACCTTCGACATGTCGATCGCGTTCGCCTCGCGCAGTTTGGCGATCAGATCGCTTTCGGCGACCCGTGTTTTCTGAAGGGCCGCCTCGTCGATCTCGCCATGCCGCATCAGGAGGACGGGATCGTTCTGCATCGCCGCTTCCGCGGCGTCTGATGCCTTCCGGATGCGGGCGGTCACGAACTGTACCAGAAACAGCGCCGACATCGCCAGCATCGCCTGTCCGAACCCGGACCAGTCTGTCGCCTGCGCCGCGCCCGCCAGCAGCGATCCGGTGGCGACCGTCATGACGAAATCGAAATTCGTCATCGTGGAGAACGACCGCAGGCCGACGATGCGGACCAGCATCACTACCCAGATCATGCCGGCGGCGGTGAGGAGAAACGCGCGAAGGACGAGGTCGATCGTCGGCTGGTCGGAGAGGAACATGACGGTCGCTTACGTGCCGAAACCTCGAACCGCCAGCGCCTAGTTCGTGGCGGCGATCCGACCCGCGCCGCGTCCGCTCGCAGCATAAAGGGCATCATACTGCTCCGCGATCAGCCTCTGGCGGGTCTGCCAGACGCGGTTCTGCGGATCTTCCGCCGTCAGTCGGTCGGCCTGTTTCGCCGCATCGTCCAGCCGCGTTCTCGCCGCAGGGTAATCCTCGTCCGCAATTTCCAGCGACGCCTGCGCGGCCTGTGCGGTGATCCACATGTCCAGAAGATCGAAATTGTCCGGTTCCAGCGTTCGCCAGCGTCGCAACAGATTTTCCTGTTCGTCCCGGCTGCGGCGCGCGCCGGCCATGTCGCCGGCATCGCGCTCGGCATCCGCCAGCCAGGCCAGCTGGTTCGCTAGCTCCAGCGCATATTCCTTGTTATCCGGACGCGCGGCGAGGGCGGCGCGTTTGTAGCCGACTGCATCGGCGCACCGATCGGCGGCGGCCGCGCTGTTATCCAGTCGCTGCTCGATGACGCACAGATTGCCGGCCGCATGGCCCGCCTCCATTTGATGCAGGGCCTTGGTCGAATCCTGCGCTAGCAATTTCCGCGTCAGATCGGCGTAGCGCTCGAACCGTGTCTTCGCCGAAGGAACGTCGTTCCCGTTCAGGCTGTTCAGCCCCAGCCAATATTCGCTGTGCGCGTGCGCCAGGATGGCGTCCTGGCTTTCGGCGTTGCGCGCCAATATGGCTTCGGTCGTCCGTGCCGCCTCCTCGAATTTCGCGCGCGCCGCGGCCCCGGCATGGCGCATCTCGTCATCCTCACCGAGGGCGTGCAGCACGCGCGCGCGCCGTTTCAGGCTGTCGTCCGACAGCTCCGCCAATTGTTGCTGATTGCCATAATAGTCGAGTGCCCGCGTACTGACCGCGCTCATCGTCGCCAATTTGCCGTCCGCCCGCAGCCGACCCCGCAAGTCGGTCAGCATGAACTCGATCAGGCTTTCGGCGTTCGCCCGCTGCACTTCGGCTTCTCGTTGCGCCCGTTGCGCTGACAGGGCCAGAAAGGCGACGACCAGCGTCATCGCGACGGCCGCCGCCGCCACCGTCGTCATCTGCCGGACGCGGCGGCGGGCATCGCGCTGCACCAGCTGATCCAGGGGCACGCCGCCAAGCGCGGCGGCAACCTTCAGAAATCCCAGCTTCGACCCGTCATGGCCGGGCCGTAGATCGGCGGCGAGCGGCTCGCGGCCGTCGTCGAGCAGCGGTGCGGGAAAGGCGGTTTCCGGCGCACCGCGCACGACCATCGCAAAAATTTCGCCGCCTGGGTTCAGTTCGCGGAACAGCTCGATTTCTTTGCTGACCCATTGCGATCGTACGGCATCGGGTGAACAGAGCACCAGCAGGAAACGCGACTGGCCAAGCGCCGTACGCACGGCTTCCGACAGATCGTGCGCGGCGGCCAGGTCGCCTTCGTCGCGAAAAATGGGGCCCAGCCGTCCCGGCAGGCTGCCATAGACATCGCCCGTCGTGACGGCGGTGTTTCGCGGAAATCTGTAGGACTCCAGCCGCCGGTGCAGCGCCTGCGCCGCCTTCAGATCGGCGTGGCTGTAACTGATGAACGCGCGATAGCGGTAGCCGCCATCGGATGGCTGGTCACCGGATGACATGGTTCAGCCCCGGGACACCGATCACTGATCCGACGGACCGGGATTGCGCACGGTGGGGTCCAGGGTTCCGCGCACGCCGTCCTGAACTACGACCAGCTCGAAGGGCTGCGTATAGACGCCGTTCCGGCCTCTCCCTGGACGCGCCGCGAAAAAGGCGATCTGGCAGAGATCGTCCAGGCAGCGGGCCGTGCCGCCAAGGCCGTAACTGCCGGTATCGACGGTGCCGTCCTGACGGCGCAGCAGGACAGGATCCGACCGTTCGAAGCGGAACGGGGCGCCGTCGGGAATGGCGATGACCACCCAGGCCGGACCGGACTGGACGGTCAGGTCTTTCGGGTTCTCGCCGTCGGCACAGGTGCCGGGATCGCATTGTGCCGGCACGCTCGGCACGTCCGCAAAGATGGCGTCCGGATCGGTGATGGCATTGACCCAGTCGGCAAAGCGCTCGTCGATCTGCTGTGTTTGCGGCAGGCGCGCATAATAGTCGCCGGAAATATCCAGAAGCCGGTACATGATCCGGGATGTGCGGTCGAAGCCGCCGCGCGGGGCGCGGGCCGGGATCGGGACGCAGTCGCCGGGCTCGCAGATTCCGGCCAGATTTGCGCGTTCGACGCCCTGCTGAAACAGGGTCAGGCTTTGCGCTGCAGCCGGGTTTCCGGTCATCGCCAAACAGGCAATTGTCATGAAGGCGACAGGCGCCCAGAGCTTGAAGTGCGGCATGAGTTTCCTGGCCCCCGTCGGCGGGCGAAGAACGCAGCCCCACATATCAGCGCTGCCGCCTCTGCCACGCCGCTCTGCCATCAGCAAGCCGTTCCGCTACCGATACAGGCAAGCCGGCATGACCATCGGTGCCCGGTTCAGGCGACGTCCCTGAATTTCGCCGGACGTTTCTGCATCTGCGAGCCGATCGCTTCCATCATGTCCTCGCCCTGCAAGAAGGCGGCGTTCCAGACGGCGACATAATCGAGGCCGTCCTCGACGCTCTGCCCGCGGCCGCGATTGAGGACCGCCTTCGTCCCCATCATGGCGACGGGCGACTTGGACGCGATCTCCGCCGCCAGCGCCTCGGCCTCGGCAATCGCCGCTTCATGGTCCGACGCGATGCGGTTGACGAAGCCATAGGTCTTCGCCTCTTCGACCGGAAACCGCCGGCCGGTATAGGCGAGTTCGCGCAGGATGCCCTGCGGCAGCAGGTGCGGCGCGCGTTGCAGCGTGCCGACATCGGCGACGATGCCGACGTTGATTTCCTGAATGGAGAACCAGCTGCCCTCCGCCGCGACGCGCAGGTCGCAAGCGGTGACGAGATCGACGCCGCCGCCGATGCAGCCGCCATGAATGGCCGCAATGACAGGCACGCGGCACTGATCGATCACCGTGAAGCTGTGCTGCAGGCGCTTGACGTGGGTCAGGAAATGCGCGCGCTGACGCGCCGGGTCTTCTTCATCGCCGTGCAGCGATCCGGCCGAATTCAGATCGAGCCCGGCGGTGAAATGTTTGCCGGTGGAGGCGAGAACGACCGCGCGAATGCTGCCATCGGCCTCGATGGCCTCGAACGCCGTGATCATGTCTTCCCAGAATTGCGGCGTCATCGTGTTGAGCGCCGGTCCGCGCGTCAGCGTCACGCGCGCGATGTGGTTTTCCGACGCCAGCGAAAGGGTTTCGAGTTCCATTTCCGGTCTCCACCATCTATTTCGTCTCTCAATGACCCGCTTCACCGTCAACGGCAATCCTGTCGAATATGCGCTGCCGCCGGATACGCCGCTCCTCTGGGCGCTGCGCGACGCGCACAATCTGACCGGCACGAAATATGGCTGCGGCATCGGTCTTTGCGGCGCCTGCACGGTGCATATCGACGGCGCGGCGCGGCGGTCGTGCCAGGTCATGATCGGCGATATCGAAGGGACGTTCGTCACGACGATTGAGGGACTGTCGGAAACCGGCGACCATCCGGTGCAGAAGGCCTGGATCGCCGAACAGGTGCCGCAGTGCGGCTATTGCCAGTCCGGCATGATCATGGCCGCCGCCGCCTTCCTGAAGGACAATCCCGATCCCACTGATGAGGATGTCAGAACCGGCATCACCAACCTCTGCCGCTGCGGCACCTACCCACGCATCCGCAAGGCGGTGCTGCGCGCGGCGGAGGCGGGCGACGACGGCGATACGACTGCTACCGACGGCTAGAGGGAACTTCGCGCGGTTTCGGTTCATTCTGTTCTGAAACGAGACGTGGGGACGTAACTTGCAGGATTCAGGCAGTGAAAGCGGCGGCGGGACGTCGCCCGTTGAGAACATCTTCGGCAGCGTCGATCAGAATGTCAGCATTCTGAATACGCTGACGGAACAATTGTCCGAAATGGCGCGCGGCTTCATCCAGGCGCTGCCGACGCTCGTCATCGCGGCGATCGTCCTCGTCATTTTCGGGATCGTCGCCCGCGCGCTCAGCAAGCTGGCCGGCAAGGCTGCGGCAAAGGCGGGTGAACGCAAATCGCTCGTCAACCTGACGCAGACCCTGACGAAGGTCGCCGTCTGGATCATCGGCCTCCTCCTCACCATGACGATTGTCTTCCCGTCGATGACGCTCGGCAGCCTCGTTGCGGCGCTCGGGCTCGGGTCGGTCGCGATCGGCTTCGCCTTTCAGGATGTCTTCGAGAATTTCCTCGCCGGCATCCTCCTGATGCTCCGCGAGAAGATGAAGATCGGCGATCATATCGAATGCGAGGGCATTTCGGGCGAGGTCATGCACATCTCCCTGCGCGAAACCTACATCCGCAAGCTCTCCAACGAAGTCACGATCATGCCCAACAGCATGCTGTTCAAGAACCCGGTCGAAATCCACACCGACAACGACATGCGGCGGCACGAGATCACCGCCGGCGTCAGCTACGATACCGACGCCGACATGGCCCGCGACCTCATTCAGAAAACGGTCGAGGGTTGCGAGCTCGTCTCCAATGATAAGCCCGTCCAGGTCTTCGCGTCGGAATTCGCGGACTCGTCGATCAACTACACGGTGCGCTGGTGGGCCGGATCGAAACCGGTCGACATGCACAAGAGCCGCGACGAGGTCATCCGCGCGGTGAAGCGCGCCCTCGACGACGCCGGCATCGAAATCCCGTTCCCCTATCGCACGCTGACCTTCAAGGAGCCGATGACGATGATCCGCGGCGATCAGAAGGAAAGCGAGGACGCCTGAAGCGGCGTCTGGAACGGCAACCGACCCGCCACGAAGACCGGAAACTGCAATTCCCGGAGCAATCGTGTCCTGACGCCGCGTCGCCCTCCCGTCAGAACGGCATGGGGAAGGTGGCTATATGACAACGCTCGACATTATCGACCCGAGCACGCTCGAACCGTTCGACAGCGTGCCGCTCGTCCCCGGGGACACCGTCGACGGGTGGCTGGACGAGATGACCCGCCTGCACCGGGCGAAGGCGGCGCTCCCGGCGCACGAGCGTATCGCCATTCTGGACCGCGCCGCCGCGCTCATGACCGATCGGCGCGACGATCTGGCGGCGCTGATCGCGCGCGAGGGCGGCAAGCCGCTCGTCGATGCCCGCGTCGAGGCGGACCGTGCCATCGCCGGCGTCAGACTCGCCGTCCACGAGCTGCACGCGCTCGCCGGACGGCAGATTCCCATGGACCTGACCGCGGCGGGTGCGGGGCGCATGGCCTTCACCGCGCATGAGCCGATCGGACCGGTGGTCGCCGTTTCCGCCTTCAACCATCCCCTGAACCTCGTCGTGCACCATGTCGCGCCCGCCGTCGCGACCGGCTGCCCGGTCATCCTGAAGCCCGCCGACGACACGCCACTGTCCGCGCGCGCCTTCATCGATATCCTGTACCGGGCCGGCCTGCCGCCCGAGTGGTGCCGCTTCGCGCCCACCGCGATCCCCGTCGCCGAGAAAATGGTGACCGATCCGCGCACCGCCTTTTTCAGCTTCATCGGCTCGGCGAAGGTCGGCTGGATGCTGCGGTCGAAGCTCGCGCCCGGCACGCGCTACGCGCTCGAACATGGCGGCGCGGCCCCTGTCATCGTCGACGCGGGCACGG
Organism: Pseudomonadota bacterium; assembly: GCA_039815015.1. Classification (GTDB taxonomy): domain Bacteria; phylum Pseudomonadota; class Alphaproteobacteria; order Sphingomonadales; family Sphingomonadaceae; genus Pacificimonas. The sequence goes on from JBCCAC010000006.1 coordinate 6,688, forward strand.
CCCCGGAGGACATCGTCGCGCCGCTCCTGAAAGGCGGCTTCTATCACAGCGGTCAGGTCTGCGTATCGGTGCAGCGCGTTTTCGCGCCTCGTGCCGAGGCCCGCGCCCTCGCCGACGCCCTCGCCGCCGGTGCGAATGCGCTCACCGTGGGCGACGCCAAGACGGAGGCAACCGATTGCGGCCCGCTCATCCGCCCGCGCGAGGTCGACCGCGTCGCCGAATGGGTCGCGGCGGCCGGCGACAAGGCCGTCGTCACCGGCGGCAAGCGCATCTCCGAAGCCTTCTATACCCCCACGATCCTGTTCGACCCGCCGCCGGAGGCCGACGTCTCGACGAAGGAGATTTTCGGCCCGGTCATCTGCGTCTACCCCTATGACGATGCGGACGAGGCCATCGCGCGCGCCAACGCGCTGCCCTTCGCCTTTCAGGCGGCGGTCTTCACGCAGCGCCTAGACTTCGCCGCGACCGCAATTGCCGGCCTCGACGCTTCCGCCGTCATGGTGAACGACCATACCGCCTTCCGCATCGACGCCATGCCTTTCGCCGGCCGGAAACAGTCGGGCTACGGTACCGGCGGCATCGGCTATACCATGCGCGACATGACTGAGGAGAAGATGGCGGTCATCCGGTTGTAGGGGGCAGGACCTTTCCCCTCCCCATGGGGGGAGGGGCAGGGGTGGGGCGCGAGGCGAAGCCGAGCTACGAAAACAGGCGCGGTTAGCGCCCTCCGAAGCCTCCGACCACCGCTGCCGCGGCGATTATCGTGGCGCTCTGACGAGCGCACCCCGCCCCAACCCCTACCCCATGGGGAGGGGAAACCTAGCACCCTCACACGAAACTATAGGGATCGATATCCACCGTCACGCGCACGCCGCGCGGCACCTCGACCGCGCCCAGCCAGCCGCCCAGGAGCGCGTCCAGATCCACCCGCCGCGCCGCATGGGCGAGCAGGCGATGCCGGTGCCGCCCGCGCAGCAATGAAAGCGGCGCGGGCGCCGGCCCCAGGATCATGACATCATCCGCATCGCGTGGCGCGGTCCGCCCCAAGAGGCGCGCCGTTTCCGCCACGGCGCCCTCATCCTCGCCCGACACGATCAGCGCGGCGAGCCGTCCGAACGGCGGCATCGCCGCCTCGCGCCGCGCCTCGATTTCCGCCGCGTAAAATCCGTCCGCGTCGCCCTCGACCAGAGCCGTCATCACCGGCGCTTCGGGTTGGTGCGTCTGGATGAAGACGTGCCCCGGCTTCGCCCCGCGTCCCGCACGTCCCGCAACCTGTACGATCTGCTGGAAACTCCGCTCGCCCGCGCGCAGGTCGCCGCCCTTCAGCGCCAGGTCCGCATCGACAACACCGACCAGCGTCAGGTCGGGGAAATGATACCCCTTCGTCACCAGCTGCGTGCCGATCAGTATGTCGATTTCGCGCGCTTCGACCGCATCGACCAGCGCGCGCGCCTTCGCCGGACTGCCGATCGTGTCGGACGTCGCCAGCATCAGGCGCGCGTCCGGAAACAGCGCCGCCGCCTCTTCGGCGATGCGCTCGACGCCCGGCCCGCACGGCACCAGCGTTTCCGTCTCGCCGCATTCCGGACAAGCGTCCGGCACCGGCTCGGCCAGACCGCAATGATGGCACATCAGCTGCCGCGTCAGCCGGTGTTCCACCATCCAGGCGGTGCAGTTCGGACATTCGACGCGCGTGCCGCAATGGCGGCACAGCGTCAGCGGCGCATAGCCGCGACGGTTGAGGAACAGGAGCGCCTGCTCGCCGCGGTCGAGCGTTTCCTCGATCGCCGTTACCAGCGGCGGCGCGATCCAGCGCTGCGACGGCGGCGGCGTTTCCCTCAGGTCGATCGCCGCGATCGACGGCATCGCCGCGCCGCCGAAACGCGACGGCAGCACCAGTTCGCGATAGGTGCCGCGCTCCGCCTGCACCTGCGTTTCCAGCGGCGGCGTCGCGGTCGCCAGTACGACCGGGATCGCCTCCAGCTTTGCCCGCATCACCGCAACGTCGCGCGCATGATAGAGAACGCCCTCTTCCTGCTTGAACGAGGTTTCGTGCGCCTCGTCGACGACGATCAGGTTCAGCTTCGGATAGGGCAGGAACAGTGCAGAGCGCGCCCCGACCGTCAGCCGCGCCTCGCCCTTGGCGATCGCGCGCCAGGTTGCGCGCCGTTCGGACATCTTCAGATCGCTGTGCCAGGCGGCGGGCCGCACGCCGAACCGCGCCTCTATGCGTCGCATCAGCGGCTCGGTCAGCGCGATTTCGGGCAGTAGGATGACGGCCTGTCCACCGTCCGCCAGCGCCGCCGCGACCGCCTCCAGATAGGTCTCGGTCTTCCCCGAACCGGTGACGCCGTGCAGCAGGAAGGGGGCAAACGCATTCCCCCGGACGGCCATCACCATCTCTTCCGCCGCCGCCGCCTGTTCGGGTGCGAGCGTGACCTCGGCATGGCCGGGATCGGGCAGGGGTGGCGGCCGGTCGGCGGGAAGCACCACCGCTTCGATCGCGCCCGCATTGACCAGTCCGCGAATGACGCCGTCCGACACCTCGGCCCAGGCCGCCAGTTCCCGCACCGTCCCCTGCCGGTCGATCAAGAGATCGAGCGCCTGTTCGCGCTGCGGCGTCATGCGCGGCGGGACGACGCCGGTCAGCCGATATTCTGTCATGGTACGCGCGCCGTCGAGCGCGGCCGGCATCGGCATGACCATCCTCAGAACCGAGGCGGGCGAGGCGTAATAATATCGTGCCGTCCACTCGACCAGGCGGCGCAGCCGTTCCGGCACCGGCGGCGCGTCGTGACGGCCGTTGATCTTTCGAAGCCGCGCGGCATCCACCGCTTCGGCCGGCAGCCGGTCCGTTTCCCAGACGACGGCATTCACCTCGCGCGGGCCGAGCGGGACGCGCACGATACTGCCGGGCGGCGTCGCCAGCCCGTCGCGCGGCGCATAGTCGAGAACCGGCAGCGCCGCGTTCAGCGTCAGGACGCGCAGGCGGTGGGACGGGCTCGGCACGCGACCGATATAAGCGCCGCATCGGGAACGCCAACAGGATTGGGAACGTCGACAGATATGGCGGGTTCGTCTGGCGCGGGTCCGGCGAAGATCGCGATGCGCACCGGAAACAGGGAGCATCGCATCATGACCATCGCCACCAGCGCCATCACGACCCGGCGGACCTTTATCACCTCCGCCGCTGCGGCCATGACATTGGCAGGGTGCGCGACTACCGGTAACGGCCTCGGCGGACTGCCGAACCTCGCTCAGGTCCTGAAAGACCTTCTCGGTCTCTCCGCCGAGCGCGCATTTGCGCAGCTTCTGCAGCCGGACGGCTTCCTGAACGACGAGCTCGCCCGCCTCGACCTGCCGGGCGAGTTGCAGGGCACGGGCGGTTTCATCGCCTCCATCCTGCAAACGCCGGCATTCCGCGACGCGCTCCTGAAACAGGTGAACGCCGCCGCTACCGTCGCGGCGGAGGTCGCAGAGCCGATCGTCGACGATGCGATCCGCTCGCTCACCTTCGCCGACGCGCAGGCCGTCCTTTCCGGCGGTCCGCAGGCCGCGACCTCGATCCTCCAGTCCCGTATCGGCGACAGCCTGGGCGATCGCATCGTCCCCGCCGCCCTGCGCGGCCTCGGCATCGGCAATACCGAAATCGTCACCCGCGCCATCTCTGCCGTCGCCGGCTTCGACATCGACGCATTGGCGGACAATGTCGGCCGGCAGGCGTCGTCCTCGATCTTCAAGGCGATCGGCCGCGAAGAGGCCGCCATCCGCGCCGACCCGGCTTCGACGAACAACCCGGCCCTGATCGCGGCACTATTAGCGCTGAGGTAGACATTTAGAACGCAAACTTTTCCTATCTGTCATCCTCGCTAATGTGACGATGACAGTAAGAAAGGCGCGCAACCATGCGCCTGCCTTTACGACTTCGCCCAAGGGTCGACGAAATCGGGCTCCTTGCCCGCCTCCTCGGCCGCGACACCGGGCTCCAGGCCCATCGCTTCGGCTTCGGCGACGCGCTTCGCCTCTTCGGCGGCCTCGATCCGTTCGCGCTTCAGCTCTTCCAGCAGCGCGGCGCGGTCGCTCTCGAATTTGGGATCGGAAATCTCCACGCCGGCCTTGACCGCCGCCGCCTCAACGAGCGCGTCGAGATCGCGCTGCGCGCAAAGGCCGAGCGCGACCGGATCCTTCGGCGTGATATTCTCCATGTTCCAGTGCGTCTTCGTGCGAATCGCCTGAATGGTGTTCTTCGTCGTACCGATAAGCTTCGAGATCTTGGAATCGGGAATGTCAGGGTGGTTCTGCACGATCCAGGCGATACCGTCGGGCTTGTCCACGCGCTTCGAGACCGGCGTGTAGCGCGGCCCCTTCGTGCGGGTCTGCTGTTCCGGACCCTGGCTCATCGCGAGCTTGTGCTTGGGGTCCTGCTCCCCCTTCGTCAGCTCCTCGCGCGTCAGCTCGCCGGCCTCAATGGGATCGCGGGGGATGTGCTTGTGCTGCGCGGTCTCGTCGGCAATCGACTGCACTTCGAGGATATGCAGACCGCAATAATCGGCGATCTGGTCGAAGCTGAGCGTCGAATTGTCGACCAGCCATTCGGCGGTCGCATGCGGCATGAGGGGGTGTTCCTGCGCCATTGCGGCGGTCTCCCGATAGAAAAAGGGCCGCCCCCATCCAAGGGAGCGGCCGTTGTTACCGATCAGTATAAGCGGCGCCCGCGCACGATCAAGCGATAGCGCGGGTCAGACCGTCAGGATGATCTTCCCGACATGATCGCCCGCTTCCATACGGGCATGGGCGGCGGCGGCTTCGGCCAGAGGGTAGGTCCGGTCGGTGAGCGGCCGCAGCGCACCCTCGGCGAACAGCGGCCAGACATGATCGCGGAGCGAACGGGCGACGAGCGCTTTGAACGCAGGGTCGCGCGGGCGCAGGAAAGAGCCAGACAGGCGCAGCCGCTTCGCCATTACCTGCATCAGGTTGAGTTCGGTCTTCGGCCCGCGCTGGAACGCGATGGTGACGTGCCGCCCCTCGTCGCCCAGACATTCGAGATTGCGCGGCACATAATCGCCCCCGACCATGTCGAGGACAACGTCGACGCCGCCGGGCGCGGCGCCCTTCACCGTCTCGACGAAATCATCGGCCTTGTAATTGATGGCGAGATCGGCGCCGATCTCTCGCGCCGCCGCGCACTTGGCATCGCTGCCGCAGGTGACGAACACCCGTGCGCCAAAGGCCTTGGCGAGCTGGATCGCGGTCGTGCCGATGCCGCTCGTCCCGCCGTGGACGAGCGCGGTCTCGCCGTCCTTCAGCCCGCCCCGTTCGAAGAGGTTCGACCAGACGGTGAAATAGGTTTCCGGCAGGCCGGCCGCATCAACGATGTCCATGCCGGCGGGGACGGGCAGCACGGCGCCCGCATCGGCCGCGACATATTCGGCATAGCCGCCACCGACGACGAGCGCGCAGACCGCGTCGCCGATGGCAAGGTCCGAAACCCCCTCACCCAGCGCGGCGATGTGTCCGGAGACTTCAAGGCCCATGATCGAGGTGATGCCGGGCGGCATGGGATAGAGCCCCATGCGCTGGAGGACATCGGGACGGTTGACACCGGCGGCGGCCACACGGATCAGCACCTCGCCCGGTTGGGGCGCGGGTACGGGACGCTCGGCGATGGTCAGGACCTCGGGACCGCCGGTCTCCAGAGGGTCGACCGCACGCATCATTTCGGGAATGTCACTCATCGCGGCCTTCCCTGTTCACCTTTACCGCGGATGGCAAGATGCGGCGCGCACTGCTAGGAATACGCGGCATGACCGAAGACGATCTGCCCCGCCCCACCGACCCGCTGACGCTTCTCGTCAAGGAGGATCTCGACCGTCTGTCCGTGCACGAACTGGAGGCGCGGATCGAGACGCTGACCGCCGAGGCGGAACGGACGAAAGCAAAGCTGTCGGGTGCCAAGGACTTCAAGGCGAGCGCCGACGCGCTGTTCAAACGCTGAGCCGCGTCTGTCCTGAGGCTTAGAGGCCAGGTCACCGCGCTGCCCCCTTCAAACTAAGGGTCATGCGCCCGCCCCGCTCCCGTCCATAGAGGCGAGAAGAGGAGACCAGCATGAATTTCGATTTTTCCGACGAAGCGCGCGAATTCCAGGCACAGGCACGGCGCTTCTTCGATGCCGAGGCCGGACCGGATGCGGCGCGGCGGATCATGGATGGGGGCGAGCCCTATGACAAATCCATGTGGCAGGGCGTCGTCGAGCTCGGCCTGCCGGCGCTGCGCGTGCCGGAGGCGCATGGCGGCGTCGGACTGGGCGCGGAGGAGGCCTGCCTGATCGCCGAGGAAATCGGCCGCAGCCTGGCGCCCGTCCCGCTCATGTCGACGATGCTCTTTACCGAAGCGCTGCTGGCGGCCGGGTCGGCGGAACAACAGGCGCGCTGGCTGCCCGGCATCGCCGACGGCTCCGTCATCGGCTGTTTCGGCTGGGGCGAAGGCGGCACGCAGGTGCCGACGTCGATGCCGGACACGCGCGTTACGAAGGATGGCCTGCGCGGCCACAAGGCGCCGGTGGCCGATGCGACCGCCGCGCATGTCGCGGTCGTGACCGTAGCGGGCGATGAGGGGCCGATCCTGATGCTGGTCGACCTGGCGCAGGACGCCGCCGAGGTCACGCCAGTCGACGTTCTGGACCTCGTCAGGCCGCACGGCCGCATCCGGCTGGACAATGCCACGGCCGAACCGATGGGCGATGCGGACGCGTGCGCCGATGTCCTCGACAAAGCGGCGGTGCTGACCGCGTTCGAGGCGATCGGCACGCAGGATGCCGCGATGGCGATGGCGGTGGACTATGCGAAGGATCGCGTCGCCTTCGGCCAGCGCATAGGTCGCTATCAGGGCGTCAAGCACAAGGCCGCCGACATGTACATCAAGCAGCAGCTGGCCCGCGCGCACGCCATGCACGGCGCCTGGGCGTTCGGGGCGGATGCCCCCGAACTGCGGCAGGCGGCGGCGGCGGCGCGCGTGGCGAGCCTGGATGCGCTCGCCTTCACCGCCGAGGAAAACGTGCAGCTGCACGGCGGCATCGGCTTCACCTGGGAATCGAATTGCCAGTTCTACTATCGCCGCTCGCGCGCGCTGTCGGCGGCGCTCGGCAGCCGCGGCTTCTGGTCCGATCGACTGGTGAGGACGCTGGAGCGTAGGAACAGGGTGGCGGCGTAGGGAAAGTAAGGGATCTGCAATCCCTATCATCCCGAGCGAAGTCGAGGGACGCGCGATTTTGCAGCACCGTGCGTCCCTCGACTTCGCTCGGGATGATGAAATTCAAAGCGTGATTAAAAATCGAAGGATCTAACCCATGGACTTCAACGACAGCCCCGAAGAAGCGAAGATTCGCGAAGAGGTCCGCGCCTGGATCAAGGATGCCGCTGCGGAATATGAAGGCCTGCCCGCCCCCGCTTCGCGTGAGGAGTTCGTCGCACGGCAGAAATCCTGGCAGAAGAAGAAATACGACGCCGGTCATGCCGGCATCACCTGGCCGAAGAAATTCGGCGGCCAGGGCAAGGGGCCGATGGAATCCATCATTTTCAGCCAGGAAGAAGGCAAGAGTCCTGCTCCGACCGCTCTCTACGCCATCGGGCTCGGCATGTGCATCCCGACCGTCTTCACGCACGGCAATCAGGACGTGATCGACCGGTTCGTGCCGCCATCGCTGTCGGGCGAGGAGATCTGGTGCCAGCTGTTCTCCGAGCCGGCCGCGGGCTCCGACCTCGCCGGTATTCGGACCAAGGCGGAAAAGGATGGATCGGACTGGGTCATCAACGGCCAGAAGGTCTGGACCACGAACGCGCACCTTTGCGATTATGGCATTATCGTCACGCGTACCGATCCGTCGGCGCCGAAGCACAAGGGTCTGACGATGTTCATCGTCGACATGCGCGCCGACGGCGTCGAATGCCGGCCGCTGAAGCAGATGTCCGGCGGTTCCGATTTCAACGAGGTGTTCTTCGACGAAGTCCGCGTGCCGGACGCCTGGCGTCTGGGCGAGGAAGGCGAAGGCTGGAAGGTCGCGCTGACGACGCTGATGAACGAGCGGCTCGCGGTCGGCGGCAAGCCGCGCTATTCCCCCGACTGGTCGACGCTCCTCGACGTCGCGAAGGAGATCGAGACGGCGCTCGGCCCGGCATCGGAACAGGCCGACGTGCGCGATCAGGTGGCCCAGGCCTATATCAACGATCAGGGCGTGAAGCTGACCCAGCAGCGCTCATTGTCCGCGCTGTCGCAGGGGAAGACTCCGGGGCCGGAGCAGTCGATTTCCAAAGTGGTGGTCGCGAAGCAGATGCAGGAGATCAGCCGCTTCGCGCTCGATATTTCGGAAAGCGCGGGGTTCATGGCTGCGGACGAAGGCTCCGAACTCGCCCGGCTGCAGGGCAGCTATTTCGGCGCGGCCGGTCTTAGAATTGCGGGCGGCACGGATGAGATTCTGAGGAACATCATCGCCGAACGCGTCCTAGGCCTGCCGGGGGATCTCAGACCGCCGAAGGATACGCCGTTCAACGAAATCGAAGCGCTGTAGCGGCTCAATCCTGCCTAGATGCTGCATCAAATGCCGATAAAAGTCGATTGTTTAACATAGGTTAGAACGATTTTTCGGAACCGTTACGATGCGCGGCCGGTTCAGGAATTCGCGCCGTCTGGAAGCGTATCGGCAGCGTCGATGATCTCGGCCGGGTCCGGGTGCCAGTCCTTCAAGACTGGTACCCGCACCCGGCCATGTCGTTCATGAACGGTCACGCGGCCCGCCGCCGGTGCCGCCCTCTCAAGCGCTGCTCTTGCCTTCATGCGCGGTGAGCGCCACGCTGATGGCATGAACATCGAAGCCGCCATCGCCGCCGCGCCCTATGCCGAGACCGACCGTCTGAGTGCGCGGGTCCGGCGCGTGCTGGCGAAAAACCCCAGCCCGTTCACCTATCTCGGTACCGGCACTTACATCATCGGCAACGGGACGGTGGCGGTCATCGATCCAGGCCCCGATGAGGACGCGCATCTGTCGGCGATCCTAGCGGCGACCGCGGGCGAGACGATCTCTCATATTTTGGTGACGCATACGCACAAGGATCACTCGCCGCTCGCCGTCCGGCTGAAGGCGAAGACCGGCGCCGACGTGGTCGGCTGCGCGGAACTCGTCCTGAGCGACGACGGTCCGCGCGCCGATGCCGGCTTCGATCCGACCTATGCCCCCGATCGCATTCTGGCGGACGGGGAAGCGGTCGATGGGCCGGACTGGACGCTGACCGCGATCCACACGCCCGGGCACACGTCGAACCACCTCTGTTTCGCGCTGGAGGAGGAAGACGCCCTGTTTTCCGGCGATCACATCATGGGCTGGTCGACGACCGTCGTTTCCCCGCCCGATGGCGACATGACCGCCTATATGGAGAGCCTCGCGAAGCTGCGGAAACGACGCGACCGCATCTATTATCCGACCCATGGCGATCCCGTGACGCAGCCGGCGAAGCTGGTGCGCGGCTATATCGTGCACCGCCGCCAGCGCGAGGGACAGATTCTGAAACTGCTGGCGGACGGTCCGCGGGAGATCGGCGGCATGGTCGCGGCGATGTACGCCATGGTGTCGCGCAAACTGCACGGCGCGGCCGGACGTTCCGTCCTGGCGCATCTCATCGACCTGGAGCGGCGCGGCATGGTGGAACATATGGGCGGCGAAACCTGGCGGCTGGCAGACTGATGCGGCCGGCACTCGCGCTTATTGTCGGCCTGGTCCTCGGTGCGGGCGCGCTGTGGTTGTGGGATCGCGAACAGCCGGCTTCCGAGCCCGATGTCGATACCATCGCGGCCGCAACGCTCGATGCCGTCCGTGCGCAGAACCGCCTCAGCGTCTTCGCCGGCAGCTTCACGGTCGCGGTCACATCGCGCGCCGAACGGCTGGGCCTCAGCGCGGAAAAGACCATGATCGTGCCAGCCACGGTGCGGTACGAGATCGACTATGCGAAGCTGTCGGCACGCGACCTGGTCTGGGACGAGGCGACGCGGACGCTGACCGTCGATGTGCCGCCCGTCGAAATCTCGTCGCCTGAAATCGCGCTCGACCGGGTGCGCGAATATGGCGAGGGCGCCGTCCTGATGACGCTGGGCAATGCCGAAGAGGTGCTGGACGCCGCCAACCGCCGCAAGGTCGCGGAGGCGGTCCGGCGCGAAGCCGATACGCCGCTGATGCGGACCCTGGCGCGCGACGCGGCGCGGGGCGCCGTCGAACGCGGCTTCCGCCTGCCATTGGCCGCCGCAGGCGTCCCCGCACGCGTCGCCGTGAGGTTTCCGGACGAGGCGGGGTCCGGCAGCTAGCGTGAGATCAGACGGGAACGGGACGGATAGTCCCGCTTCATCGTCCAGCAGAGATCGTCATTTGCACGGACGTTGCCGCGAGCCTAGCTAGGGCACAAAGGAGACCGACCGCTCATGAACATGCTCGCCCCCGGCAACCCCACCGGCGATGACCTGCTGGCCGAGATCGACCGGCTGAAGCGCGAGCGGAATGCGGTCATTCTCGCGCATTATTATCAGGATCCGGCGATCCAAGATCTGGCCGATTTCGTCGGCGACAGCCTGGATCTCAGTCGCAAGGCCGCCGCGACCGACGCCGACGTCATCGCCTTTTGCGGCGTCCGCTTCATGGCGGAAACGGCGAAGATCCTGTCGCCCGAAAAGACCGTCGTCCTGCCGGACATGGACGCCGGCTGTTCGCTGGAAGACAGCTGTCCGCCGGACGCCTTCCGCCGGTTCCGGGAAGCGCATCCCGATCACATCGCGCTGACCTACATAAATTGCTCGGCAGAGGTGAAGGCGCTCTCCGACATCATCGTCACGTCATCGTCGGCCGAAGACATCATCAATCAGCTGCCGAAGGATCAGAAGATCATCTTCGCGCCCGACCGGCACCTCGGCGGCTTCTTTTCCAGAAAGCTGGGCCGCGACATGCTGCTGTGGCCGGGCGCGTGCATCGTGCACGAGGCGTTTTCGGAGAAGGAGCTGATCAAGCTGAAGGCCGAGCATCCGGCCGCGCCCGTCGCCGCGCATCCCGAATGCCCGGCACACATATTGGATCATGCCGATCATGTCGGCTCGACATCCTCCATCCTGAAATGGGTGCTGGCGCATGGCGCCGAGACGATCATCATCGCCACGGAACCGCACATCATCCATCAGATGGAGAAGGCGGCGCCCGGCAAGACGTTCATCGGCGCGCCCGGCGCGGACGGAAACTGCAATTGCAACATGTGCCCGTTCATGGCGATGAACACGCTCGAGAAACTATATGTCGCGTTGCGCGATCTCGAACCCCGGATCGAGATGTCGGAGGACGTACGCGTCAAGGCGCTGAAACCGCTTGAGCGTATGCTGGAAATGGCCGGCAGCGCGGTCGGCAAGGGCGACCTGGGACCGAAAGACATCGGCAGCGTCGACGGGGATTGACGGCGCGCGGTTCGTGGCGGGCCGAATGGGGCTTGCCTTGGCCGCCATACGCGGGAAAAACCCGTGGTCATGCATGTTTTTCCTTTCGCGCTGGCCCTGGCATTCGCCGGGTGCACCGCCGCCGCCACTCAGCCGTCCGCGCCCGCCGCCATGGATGAAGATCCCTATCTCTGGCTGGAAGAGATCCACGGCGACCGGGCGCTCGCGAAGGTGCGGGCCTGGAACGAGGAAACCGCGGCCGAGCTGACCGCCGATCCGGACTTCGAAGCCTACCGGACGCGCGCCGAAGCCGTTCTTTCCGATCCCGATCGAATCGCGCTGCCCTATGACATCATGGGCGCGCGCATCACCAATTTCTGGACCGACGAGACCAATACGCATGGTCTCTGGCGTATTGCGGACCTTGAGGGGTATCTGGCCGGCCAGCCGGACTGGCGAACGCTC
>JBCCAC010000187.1:0-5292 GCA_039815015.1 Pseudomonadota bacterium
GGCGTCGCCGCGGCGGGCGAGGCGCCCCGTTTGGAGCGGCAGGCGCTGCACGCCCGGCGGATCGAGCTCGAGCATCCGGGCTCTGGCGAGCGAGTCGCGTACGAGGCCCCGCTGCCAAGCGACCTCACGGCGGTTCTCCGCCACTTGCGTGGCTAGCGGGGCAATCGGCGTTGGCGCTCGGCGGGGTTCGGCGATAGCCTCCTCGCACCACCCCAGATCGGGGGGTCCGCCGTTCGCTCAACGATTCCAGGGAGCCGTGCCGAGGGGTTTGGTCAGCGAGTTCAAAGAGTTCGCCATGAAGGGCAGCGTCGTCGACATGGCGGTCGGCATCGTCATCGGCGGCGCCTTCGGGACGATCGTTAAGTCGCTGGTCGCGGACATCATCATGCCGCCGATCGGTCTGTTGATGGGCGGGGTCGACTTTGCGAACATCAAAACGGTCTTGAAAGCGGCGACGGAAGACGCTGAAGCCGTGACGGTGAACTGGGGCATGTTCCTCAACAATGTCATTGCTTTCCTGATTGTCGCCTGGGCGCTGTTCATTGTGATCAAAGGCATGAACACTCTGCGCGCGAAGATGGAAAAAGAGGCCGAACTTGCAGGCCTGAAACTGCGCCAGTCGCAACTCTTGACCGGACTCGGCTTCGCGTCGGCGATGATCATCGCACTTTTCGCCTTCTATCAATACCGCTCGCATCGTCTGCAGAAATCGCTGGCAACCACGCGCAGCCTGTTCCTGTCCGAGATCCACCACAGAACGAAGAACAACTTTCAGATGCTGTCGAGCCTGCTCAGCCTGGATGCGCGCCGGGCAAAGGCGAACCTGACCGACGGGACCGGCGGCAATCAGACGGGCGCACGCCAGGACGCCGCCAACCGGGCGCGCACGATGGCGCTCGTTCACGGCCATCTCTACGACCGCGGCGATCCGCAGACGACCGAAGTCGATACGAGAGACTTTCTGGTCGAGCTTCTCGAACTTCTCGAAGACAGTCTGGGGCGTCCGCAGATCATGCTGTCGCACGACATTCTACAAACGCGTATCGATGTCGACACGGCGACGCCGCTTGCCCTTCTCGTCTGCGAAATCGTCACGAATGCCTACAAACACGCCTTCGACGATGATGGCGGGCACATATCGGTTCGGCTCATGCGATCGGGGGACAAGCTGCGTCTCGAAATTGCCGATGACGGGCGGGGGTTTGACCCTGTCGCGGCCAGGCAGAAGCGCGGCTCGCTCGGCATGCACCTGATCGAGGATCTCGTCGACCAGGTCGGCGGCCAGCTTTCACGATCCGGCGACGATGGCGGCACCCGCTGGACGATCGATAATATCGACCGCCGCCTGAAATCGATCAGCCGCTCGACGGAACTCCAAGACGAGGCCGCTTGATACAAGGCCGCTTGATACGAGGCCGCTTGATAACGGCCTGACCGTCGAGCCACCGCGCCTATTGCGATGCCTCTGCCGCAGCCGCCGGTCGCAGTCGCGACGCCAGCTGCTCGACCTCAGGCGTGACGAAGCTGGCAATGACGGCACGGGCCTCGTCCGTCGCCGCGGCCAGATCCTTGTCCCCGGCGGCATATTCTTCGGCGAGCGCGAGCAGCGGCGTGTAAAGCGCTGCGGTTTCGCCCGGGATACTGATCGCGAAGCGGTCGTGCGCCTCGCCGATCCGCGTCCATTCCTGCCGGATGGCTGCCCAATATTCCTCTGTCGCCGCCCAGTAATCGGTGGCGACGGATACGTCGAAACCATCGTCGCGGCGGTAGGTGTTGACCCCGACCTCCCGCACCAGAGCCTGCGGATCGCCCGACGTCAGGATCAGCTTCGTATTGTCCTGCTCGTGTACCCAGCCATCAGGCGTGATGACGTGCCGGTTGACGGCGTCGACCACATGATAATCGTCCCGGGTCGTCATGTCGCGGCGTGGCAGCGGTCGCCATTCGCCGGCCGGCGTCCACTCGGCGATGCCGTCTTCATAGGTCCATGTGCCCGTCGCGGCGTAGCGCGGCGCATCGTCGACCTGATAGACGGTCTGCGACCAGCGGCCCGCGCGTTCGTCGGCGGGAATATCGCGCCATTCCCACGCATTGCCGCCGATAAAGACGAGTTCGCGCGCCGGTTCGTATTTCCAGTCCTGGCGCCAGTGCTTGACCGGGAATTTCTCGTCCGGCCCGCCGACGACCAGAATATGCTGCAGGCTGATATAGTCGCCATCGTCCGCGAGCACACGTACGACCTCGTGCCCGCCCGACAGCTTCTGCGGCTTCAGCTCATAGCCCGGTGCGAGCGCGACGGTTTCGGTGAAGTCGAACGTGACGGCGAAGTCGCCGGCCATGGCCAGAATGGATTGCCGGTCGGCCGCGAAGGTCGACGTCTCATCGGCAGCCATGGAATTTGTCGTCATGACCGCGTTCGATTCAACATCCGCCACCTGCGCCGCGCCCGAGGACGCAAATCCGCCAAGCGCCGTCAGCAGCACGACCGCCGTCGCGCCAATCGTATATCGACGCGGATTCAGCACCATCTTCACATCATCTCTCCCAATCGCGTGGACCTGCCCGGCACCGTGCCGGCCGATTATGTGGATTTGCAACTAAAGCGAACGATTCTCATTTGCAATGGATCCGGCCGTCGTTATTCAGATGCGACTCGTTCTTAATAGCACAATGGATGCGGCAAAGCGATGACGATGCGGACAAGACTATTGACGGCGACCGCCATGGTATCCGCGATCGCATTGGCCGGCATGGCCCAGGCACAGACCGCGGAACGCCAGCCAACCATAGGCGACGACAGTCTATCGACGGCACAGGCCAACCTTTCCGAAGTAGCCCTTTCCGGAGAAAGCGACGGTCTGATCACCGTCTATGCCACGCGCGACGCCTCCTCGGCGTTCGACTATCCGGGGCAAGTCACGGTCATCGAACGCGGCGTCATTCAGGATTTCGATCCGTCGAGCCTGTCGGAGATTTTCGATGCCATTCCCGGCGCGCAGTTCGACAGCGGGCCACGTCGCACGGGCGACGCCCCCACCATCCGCGGCCTTTCGGGCGGCGGCGTCCTCATCTTTCTCGACGGCGCACGCCAGAGCTTCCTGTCCGGCCATGACGGCCGCTTTTTCGTCGATCCGGAACTGGTCAAATCCGTCGAAGTCGTGCGCGGCCCGACCTCCGCGCTCTATGGATCGGGCGCACTCGGCGGCGTGATCGCCACCCGGACCATCACGGCGGAGGATGTCCTCGACCCCGGCGAACATTTCTCCGTCCGCTTCGACAGCGGGTTTCAGTCGGTGAACGATGAATTTCGTGTCGGTGGCACGGCCGTCTGACAGTCGGACGATGGCCTTTTCGATGTGGTGGGCCACCTTACCTACCGTAACTCCGGCAGTATCGAACTCGGCAGCGGCTTCACCCTGCCGGCCGACGACGACATCCTTTCCTCGCTCCTGAAGACGACCATCCGACCCGCCGACGGGCTGGAAGTCTACGGGTCCTGGATCCGCTACGACGCCGATTCCACCGACCCGCAAAATCCGCAGGGCGTGAACGTCGCCGGACCGGGCAACGCCCTCGTGTTCCGCGATGCCGAAAGCAACACGATCCAGGGCGGCGTGCGCTGGAACCCGGAAACGAGCGACCTGATCGATCTGAACGTCGTCGGCTATTACACGGAAAATTCCGTCGAGGAAGACGAGGTCGAGGACCCGCGGACGACCGACCGGACGGTCGAGACGTTCGGCATCACGCTCGACAATCGGTCCCGGTTCCGCTTCGGCGACGCGGCGGCGCTGACGCTGACATATGGCGGCGAATATTATGAGGATCAGCAGGACGGGCGCGACACCGCATCCGCCGACGGCACGCGCGGCGGTGTGCCGGACGCCACCACGGAATTTTACGGTCTTTTCCTTCAGGCGGAGCTCAGCCTGACCGATCTCGGTCCCATTCCGGGCGAAGTCAGCATCATACCCGGCATCCGGTGGGACCGGTTCGACACGTCGGCGGAAGATGTCGGCTTCGACATCGACGAGAGCGAATTTTCACCGAAGGTCGGCGTCTCCTACAAGCCGATCCCCGAAATCCTGATCTTCGGAAACTACGCCGAGGGCTTCCGCGCCCCGAACTTCAACGAGGCATTCGCGGACGGCACGCATTTCGCCATCCCGAACCTGACCGCGCCGCCAGGACCGTTCGGGCCGTCGTTCGTCGCCAATCTGTTCATCCCGAACCCCGATCTGGAAACCGAGGAGTCGAGCACGTTCGAAGTGGGCGCCGGGCTCGATCTGGAGGACATGCTATGGTCCGGCGACCGCTTCACCATAAAAGGATCCTACTATCATTCCGATGTCGACGACCTCATCGGGCTCGACGTCAATACGCCGCTGGGCTGCTTCGTCCCGTCCCTCGCCGTCGTCATGCCGTGCGGCACCGGGCCCGAGTTCGGCAACACCAGCCAGAACATCAATATCCGCAATGCCGAAATCGAGGGTGTCGAAGTCGAGCTCTCCTACGATTCCCGCCACGCCTATCTGCGCGGGAACCTGACGACGATCGACGGCATCGACGAGGATAGCGGCGAGTTCCTGGAGGGTACGCTGGTGCCCAACACGGTCTTCCTGGACGGCGGCGTCAAGATCCAGCCTCTCGATCTCAGGATAGGCGGTCGCCTGACCATCGCCGATGACTTCGTCGAAGTGAACGATCCGGCCGAGCAGCGCGACGATTTCGTCGTCGGCGATATCTACGCCGTCTGGGAACCGACATTCTGGTTCCTTGAGGGCGCCCGCCTCGACCTCGGCATCGACAATGTCGCCGACACGGACTTCGAGGTCGTGAATGCCGGCGTCAGCCAGCCCGGGCGCAACTACAAGATCGCACTCAGCTGGGTGAAGGGGTTCTGAGGCCGGCCGGTCCTGACGTAAATCCGTCGTGCGTTACACGCTTCGCTCTGATCGACTGCCTAGGTCTCTTTGAGCGGGATTATTCGTTTTCACGATCAGTGCGCGGGGCGTACTCTCCTGGCATTACCGAAGAGAGGAGACCGGACGATGGACGCGATCACGAGCGAGATGAAGGGCGGCTGCCCGTTTCAGAATGACGGCGGCGTCAGGGCATTGCTGGGGCGTACGAACCGTGACTGGTGGCCCGATGCGCTGCAGGTCAATATCCTGCACCAGGGCGGCGTCTCCCCCGATCCGATGGGTGAGGATTTCGACTATGTCGGGGCGTTCAAGGCGCTCGATTACGAAGGCCTGAAGCGCGACCTTACCGCGCTGATGACCGACAGCC
>JBCCAC010000399.1:0-2267 GCA_039815015.1 Pseudomonadota bacterium
CGATAGTTTCTGCCGCAGCGGCTTAACCTTGCGGATGCCACAGCATTCCCTGTGGCCATCCTCGTAAAAGCTAAATAGACCTTTCTTTTGGACCATTGCCTCCGCCAATTTCGGCATCAAGGGCATCCCGACGATGATCCTCTTCAAGAACGGTCAGCCGGTCGCGACGAAAGTCGGCGCGCAGCCGAAGTCGAGCATCAAGAGCTGGCTGGAAAGCGAGATCGGCTGAGCCATTCAGCCAGTTCCGGGCCGAGCGGGCCCGGCGTGACTTTGCGCTGAACCAACCCCGCTCATGCTGAGCCTGTCGAAGCACCTCGCAATGGCATCGAGTTGCGCTTCGACAGGCTCAGCATGGGCGGGTTGGGACGAGGCCGTTTCTTAGAAGAGAGCGCATCCGGCACCGGCGCCCAGGCCGCCTACATCTTCGTCAGGATCTGACCCAGTCTCGGGAAATGGACGTGTACCCGGCCGGCGCGGTCATCGTCGCGGGCGATGGTGATGGTACGGTCGTCGAGGCCGATCAGCGTACCGGTCACCATTGCCGGGTCGGGGCTTTCCGTCCGGACGCCGACCTGGTCGCCGGCGGCGAAATTTTCCGACGAGACGGCATGGTCGGCGGTCGGCGTCAGCGCGGCCGCATGCTCGATCGCCTGCGCGCCCGTCCAGTCTTCCGGCGTGCCGTGTCCGATTGCCGTCACGCGGTCATACCAGGCGGCGATATTCTCGCCGAAACTGTCCGGCTTGACGCCGATCAGGCCGACGAAGCGGACGTTCATGTAGAGCGCGAAATCGGCGTGGCCCGCATCGTCGCCGGCGATGAACTTGCGGCCGTCGGCGAGCGCCTCGGCCAGAAGGGCCATGCCGCCTTCATATTGCGTCGAGAGATGCGGCACCATCGGCAGGAACGTCTCGCGCTTCATGCCGAACCGCTCGCCGCGATCCTCCCAGAAGGCGTCGGGCAGGGCGGTATTCATGGTGCCGAGCGTCCGCCCGACTGCCGGCATGAACCAGCTGTTCGCCGACCAGAGCGCGATCATGCGGCCGGCGAAGCCCAGCGGCGCAGGATAGAGGCTGGGGGCGGGCTGGTGCGCCTCCAGCGCGTCGACGATGGCGGCGGTGTCGCAATAGATATCGGCGCCGATCTGCATGACGGGTACGCGCTCATAACCCCCGGTCAGCGCGCTCAGTTCCGGCTTTGGCGAGACGTTCGGAACCTCGACGTTCTTCCAGGCGAGGCCCTTCAGACCGAGGGCCAGCCGCGCGACCTCTGCAAAGGGAGACGGGCCGTAGCCATGAAGGACGATCTGGGGCGTCGGGTCGGTCATATGGCTCAGCTCCTGTAATCCGCGTTGATGGTGATGTAGCCGTGCGTCAGGTCGCAGGTCCAGACGCGGGCGCGGCCATCGCCGAGACCAAGATCGACGCCGATGTCGATATCCGCGCCCTTCAGATGCGCGGCGACGGGGGTCTCGTCATAATCCGCCACGACCTCCCCGTCGCGGGCGACGACCGTATCGCCGAAGCGCACCGCGATCAGGTCGCGCTCGGCCGGCTCGCCCGCCTTGCCGACGGCCATGACGACGCGGCCCCAATTGGCGTCTTCGCCCGCAATGGCGGTCTTGACGAGCGGTGAGTTGGCGACGCTCATCGCGACGCGCTTTGCGCTCTCATCGGAGACCGCGCCGCTGACGTCGATCTCGATGAATTTCGTCGCGCCCTCGCCGTCGCGAACGATCTGATGCGCCAGCTCTCGGCAGACATCGGTCAGCGCGGCCTGCAGCGCGTCGGCGCCCGGGTCCCCGGCCCGTTCGATACGGCCGCCGGTCCGGCCGGTCGCGAAGACGAGGAAGGTATCGCTGGTCGAGGTGTCGCCATCGACCGTGATGGCGTTGAAGCTTGCCGCGCACGCCGCCTCGACCATGGTCTGGAGGAGCGCGGGCGCGACATCGGCGTCGGTGAAGACGAAGGCGAGGAGCGTCGCCATATCGGGCGCGATCATGCCGGAACCCTTGGCGATTCCGGCGACCGTGACGGTATCCGTACCGACCCTGGCGGTGGCGGACGCGCCCTTGGCGAACGTGTCGGTTGTCTGGATGGCCTCGGCGGCCGCTTCCCAGTGCGCAGGATCGGTATCGTCCAGCGCGCGCAGGCCGTCGACGGCGCGCTCGGCGGGTAGCGGCACGCCGATCACGCCGGTCGCCGCCAGATAGACCTCACCCGAAGAGCAGCCGGCGACGTCGGCGATCGTATCGCCGATCAGCTTTGCG
>JBCCAC010000261.1:0-3958 GCA_039815015.1 Pseudomonadota bacterium
CAGCCGACGATGTGAAGCTGGCGGATCCCGGCGCGGCGCAGAATATGTCTGCCCAGCCAGCGTTTCATCTGGCGAGCCGCACCGTCTCTGGACGGGCATCTCCCTGCCGGTCGGCAACCGCAAGATAACGTTGCAGCACGGTTTCGTTGATCGCGTCCCAGTCGAAACGTGCGGAGCGCGTGCGTCCGGCCGTTCCGGCGTCACGGCGCTCCTCCGGATGCTCTACATAATATTGCAGGGCGTCGGCGGATTCCTGGATCGAATCCGGCGAAGTGAGACGGCCGTTGATGCCGTCCTCCACGAGGCTGAGGCTGCCGGTCGCGCGCGCGGCGACGACGGGCAGGCCCGATGCCATCGCCTCCAGCGTGACATTGCCGAAGGTTTCCGTCGACGACGGATTGAACATGATGTCCGCCGAAGCATAGGCACGCGCCAGATCTTCTCCGCCCAGGAAGCCGGTGAAGATGCCCTGCGGCGCACGCTCCGCGATCCACGGACGCGCCGGACCGTCGCCGACGAACAGTGCGCGATAGGAAACGCCGCGCCGGTCGAGTTCCTTCAGCGTATCGGCAAATGTATCCAAACCCTTTTCCAGGACCAGCCGGCCCACGAACAGGATGATGATGTCCTCGTCGTCGATTCCCAACGACCGCCGCCAGGCCATGTCGCGCCGGGCAGGATCGAAGCGATCGCGATCGACGCCCCGGCTCCAGATGCGCACATGCGCGTTCATCCGCTGATCTGTCAGAACGGCCGCCATCGATTCCGACGGCGCATAAAGTTCCTCGCACTTACGGTAGAGACGGCGCAGCACGGTCTCGCCGACGGTCTGCAGCCAGGCCAGGCCATAATAACGGAAATAGGTTTCGAACCGCGTGTGCACCGATGCGACGAGCGGCACGTAGTTCCGGCGTGCCCAGGCGGCGGCACGGTGGCCGATCCAGTCCGGCGCGGACAGGTGGACGATATGCGGATCGAAGGCGTCGAGGTCGTCCTTGACGCCCATCAGGCCCAGACCGACGCGATATTCGCCGCGTCCGGGGATCGGCACGCTCTTCACGGAGATGAGGTCGCCGGTCGCCTCGAAGGGCGGATTCTCGATCGTGGGGGAATAGACGCGAACCTTGACGCCGCGCGACATCATATGACCCACAAGACGGTTCAGCGCCTGGTTCGCGCCGTCGCGGACATAGTTGTAGTTCCCCGAAAACAGGGCCACGCGAAGATCTTCGGGCTGCATGGGCGGGGACTTAGCCGGGGGTGTGACAGATTGCCAAGCCGGGAACGCGCTGGCTTCCAAATCATTTCTTTCCAGCAAAAGGAGATGTGCGCGATGTCGAACGAGAATAGTTTCCGTACCGGACAATATGTGAAGTGGAACTGGGGCAACGGCACCGGTCGCGGCAAGATTACCGACCGGTTCGAGAAGGAGGTCACGCGCACGCTTCAGGGCAGCGAGGTCACGAAGAACGGCGATGACGACAATCCCGCCTATCTGATCGAGCAGGACGATGGCGACGAGGTTCTGAAGCGCGGATCCGAACTGGAGGCCGATCCTCAGGATTAGTGCGGGGCCCGCTTCGTCATCGATCGCCTGAGCCGGCGGCGTTTCGCCCGATGGCGCCCCCTTCGGTGATCGTCACGACGATCAGGCTCACCGCGCCCAGGACGAAGAAGCCGATGATGACCGGTGATACGGTGCCATCATACTGGCTGCCGATCAGATAGCCGATCAGGCTGGAAATCGTCGTCGTCGCAAAGCCATAGGCCGCGCTTGCCGTCCCGGCGATGCGGCCGAGCGGTTCCATCGCCATCGCGTTGAAGTTTGAGCCGATCAGGCCGAAGCAGGCGAACATCAGCGCGAAGAGCGGGAAGAAGATGGACAGCTGCTCGCCCCAGATCGACATCGCGCCAAGAAGCGTAAGCGCGAGCAGTGTGAACAGGATCAGCGCCGTGTGACTGATCCGCCGCATGCCGAACCGTTCGACGAGGCGTGAATTGGTGAAGTTCGCCACCGACAGGGTGAGCGCGATGCCGGCGAACCACAGGGTGAACGTCTCCTCTTTCCGGAACACTTCGGTGAAGATCTGCTCGGCCGCGCCGATGAAGGCGAACAGCGAGCCGAAGATGACGCCGGAGGCGAGCATATACCCGCGTGCGCAGCGGTTGCGGAACACTTCGGCATAGGCGGAAAGGGCGGTGCCGAGGCCCTTCGCGCCGCGCCGCTCGGGCGGCAGGGTTTCCGGCAGCCGGAACCACACCCAGGCGAACATGACGACGCCGGCGGCGGCCAGAACGCCGAAGGTCCAGGGCCAGGTGCCCATCATCAGGATGCCCTGGCCGATGGATGGCGCCAGGATCGGGACGACCATGAAAATCGTCATGACGAGCGACATAATGCGCGCCATGCCGCGGCCCGCGAACAGGTCGCGGACGACGGACACCGCGACCACGCGCACGCCGGATGCGGCGACGCCCTGGAAGAAGCGGCTGATCAGCAGCATGG
The DNA here is from genome assembly GCA_039815015.1 of Pseudomonadota bacterium. GTDB lineage: Bacteria > Pseudomonadota > Alphaproteobacteria > Sphingomonadales > Sphingomonadaceae > Pacificimonas. The sequence continues at coordinate 2,507 of JBCCAC010000261.1, forward strand.
TGAAATCGCGCGCGAACATGCAGGCGACCCCGACCGCCGCGTAGAAGGCGAGCGACCAGAGGAGGACGCCGCGCCGGCCGAACCGGTCGGCGACGGGGCCAAAGACGATCTGCGGCGCGCCGAAACCGGCGACATAGGCATAGATGATGAGCTGCTGGCGATTGTCCGACGCGCCGTCCGTCGAGGCGATCAGTCCCAGCGCGACGGAAATATCGTCGAGCGCCGGCAGCATGACGTCGATGGCCAGGGCATTGAGCGCCATCAGCGCCGCCACCATGATCACGAGTTCCGCCGTTCCCATGGCGGGACCGCGCCGTGCGGCGACGGGAAGGATGGCGGGGTCTGCGGGGGTCGTGGCCATGGGTGCCGCTTGGCGAAACCGGCGCACGAAGTCTATCGGACGTTCGCGCGCTTGCCGCCGCCCCGCCTTCGCCCTATGAGGCACGAATCCCGGCTCCCTAGGGGTGTAGCTCAGTTGGTAGAGCATCGGTCTCCAAAACCGAGGGCCGTGGGTTCGAGTCCCTCCGCCCCTGCCAGTTCTCTGGCAATCGGGGGCCGGGACATTAGGTAAAGGCATGAGTCGCCGGCGCCGCCTTCGGATCGAAGGATGGCAGCGGCGGGTCTTTGTCGGGAACGAAGACGAGGTAAGCGCGTGGCAAAGGTCAATCCGGGACAGTTCGTCCGCGAGGTGCGGCAGGAAATGTCGAAGGTCACCTGGCCGTCGCAGCGCGAAACCATCGTGACGACGATCATGGTCCTCATCATGACCTCGCTGCTGTCGATCTTCTTCCTGGGCGTCGACCAGGTTCTCGGTCGCCTCGTGCAACTCGTTCTCGACATCGGATAGGCAAGGCTAAGATGGCGGCACGCTGGTATATCGTTCAGGCCTATTCGGGCTTCGAGAACAAGGTGAAGGAGGCGATCCTCGCCGAGGCGGAGCGCACCGGTCTCGCCGAGCTGATCGAGGCCATCGAGGTGCCGACCGAGGAAGTCACCGAGATCAAGCGCGGCAAGAAGGTCCAGACCGAGCGGCGCTTCTTCCCCGGTTATGTGCTCGCCAAGCTGCACATGTCGGACGACTCGTTCCACCTGATCAACAACACGCCCAAGGTAACGGGTTTCCTGGGCGCGAACGGCAAGCCCTCGCCGATCAGCCAGGCCGAAGCCGACCGCATCATGTCCACGAAGGACGAGCAGGCCAACGCGCCCAAGCAGCAGATCAAGGTCGATTTCGAGATCGGCGACGAGGTCAAGGTCCTCGACGGCCCGTTCGCCAGCTTCTCCGGTCTGGTGGAAGAGATCGATTTCGAGAAAGGCCGCGTGAAGGTCAGCGTCTCCATCTTCGGTCGTGCGACGCCGGTCGAACTCAACTTCGACCAGGTGGAGCGTATCAAGTAGAAGTTTCGGCGCGCGTTCATGCGTGTCCGTTCGTCATCCCGGCGAAGGCCGGGA
>JBCCAC010000360.1:0-2764 GCA_039815015.1 Pseudomonadota bacterium
CGCGATGGCCGGACGTACTCGTTTTCGCATCCGTTGCAGATGTCGATGTCGTATCCAGGGCCGATGGCGCGTCCTGACCTCCGACTTCGCCCCCAACTCCGCCTCCGAACGCGTTGCGTCTCGGTCCATCTACCGGCGTGGCGAGGCCGCGCGCCGAAGGTACGGCGAAGCCGATCGTACCCGCTTCCGTCCGCCTGCCGAACCCCACCTGCCGCATGCCCATACCCCTGCCGCCCGAATAAGGCCTGCAACCTGGGGTTGTGCCGGTAAATTAAGCCTTAACCTTAGTCAGGCGCTTAAATCCGGGCGGCTGACGTCGCCATAGGGTTTGGGAATGATGGAGCGGGCGACCGGGATCGAACCGGCATCATCAGCTTGGAAGGCTGAGGTTCTACCATTGAACTACGCCCGCGCCGGGATCGCCTTCGCGATCCGGAGCTTGCCGTCGCACCCTGGTGGAGGGGACAGGATTCGAACCTGTGTACGCTAATGCGGGCAGATTTACAGTCTGCTGCCTTTAACCACTCGGCCACCCCTCCGAAACGGGCGCAACGGCAAGGCCGCGCTAGATGGCGGAGGGGCCTTTTCAAGTCAACGCCCGTGCGAACCCGTACCGAATGCACTTTGCGGATCGGGCCTACCTTCGCTACGGGCGCCGCATGGCGAAACGAGGCAGGGCAGGGCGCGAAGCGTCCAGAAATAAGAGGGGCACCGGCGCGATCCGGCTTTACGGCCGCCATGCGGTCGAGGCCGCGCTCGACAATCCGGACCGGGTCTGCCGCAAATTGTTCGTCACCGGCGAGATCGCGCAGAAATACGAACTGCCCACGGAGCTGCCGGTGGAGCGCGGCGACGGCGCGGCATTGGCGCGAATGGTGCCGGGGGATGCGCCGCATCAGGGACTTGTTCTGGAGGTCGATGCGCTGCCGGTCGTCCATCTGGACCAGCTGCTGCACGGCAAGGCGCCGCTGCTCGTCCTCGATCAGGTCACCGATCCCCACAATGTCGGCGCCATCATCCGGTCCGCCGCAGCCTTCGGCGCAGCGGGGATCGTCACGCAGGACCGTCATTCGCCACCCGAATCCGGCGCTCTCGCCAAGGCGGCGTCAGGCGCGCTGGAGCGATTACCCTGGTGCCGGGTGACGAACCTGTCCCGCGCGCTCGAGGACATCGCGGACGCCGGCTATTGGCGCGTCGGCATGGCGGGCGAGGCCGAACGGACCCTGGCCGAGGCGACGCGGGACATGCCGACCTGCCTGGTGCTGGGCGCGGAAGGCGATGGCCTGAGGCAGAACGTCGCCGGACATTGCGACGTTCTGGCAAGACTGCCCATTACCGACGCGGTCGAAAGCCTAAACGTCTCGAACGCGGCGGCGGTCGCGCTGTATGCGGTTACTGCGGCTAGTGCTTCGACGGGCTGAAGGCGTGCCCTAGCGCAGCCGCTTCACATATTGCTGATTGTCGGCCTGCGTCTCGACCGCGAATTGCGGTACGTCCTTCAGAAGGTCGGACAGACGCGAATAGCCATAGTTGCGCGCATCGAAACTGGAACGGTTATTGGCGCGCTGACCGACCTCGGACAGGCGCGCCCAGCCGGCATCGTCACGCTTCACCGCATTATAGGCGTCGACGAGCAAAGTGAGGAGATCCTCATCGATCGTCTTCTTCTGCGCCTCGCCCCGGCCGTTTGCTGCGCTCGGCCCGCCACCGGTTTCGCGTCGCAGGGCGGCGACATCGATATAGCGCGTACAGGCGGCGCGGAACGGCTCGGGCGCCCGCTCGGTCCCGAAGCCGTAGACGGGGATGCCCTGCTGGCGAATACGCTGGGCGAGCGGCATGAAATCGGAATCCGACGACATGATGCCAAAGCCGCCGACATGCCCGCCATACATCAGGTCCATGGCATCGATGACGATGCGCATGTCGGTCGCGTTCTTTTTCTTGACGATGTCGAACTGCTGATAGGGCTCGATGGCGTAGGCGAGCGTCTTGTCGGCCCAGCTCTTGAGCGCGGGCTTGCGCCAGTTTCCATAGGCGCGGCGGACATTGACCTCGCCCAGTTCGGCAAGCACGGTCAGCACCGGGTCGAGATGGTCTGGCGAGGCATTGTCGGCGTCGATCAGGAGCGCGATGCTGCGATGGGGATCGTCGGTCATTCCGGGTCTTTCGCGAAAAGATGCGCAGGATCGCGCATCGACTTGAATTCGAGTGCGTTGCCCGCCGGATCGGTCAGGAACATCGTCGCCTGCTCGCCCGCGGTGCCGGCGAAACGCACGGTCGGCGGTATGATGAAATCGGTCCCGGCCGCGGTCAGGCGGTCCGCAAGATCGTCGAAGCGGGATCGGTCGAGAACCACGCCGAAATGCGGCACGGGCACGTCCTCGCCATCGACACGATTATGGTGCGCGGGCGCCCGTTTGGGCGCCAGATGCGCGACGATCTGATGGCCGAAGAAATCGAAATCGATCCAGCGGTCCGACGACCGGCCCTCCGCGCAGCCGAGACGGTCGCCATAGAAGGCGCGCGCCACCGCCAGATCGTCGACGGGAAAAGCGAGGTGAAAGGGCGACATGGTCCTACCGGGCTTACACGGGCGCTCCGGCGGGTCAAACGTCTCGCGTTCCGAAGGGCCTCGCCTTACGCCGCGTCGTTCGTGATCAGTTGCAGAAGGATCGCGGCGACCATGATGACGGCGATCAGAACAAGCTGCACGATCCCGAGCCGTTCGGCGAAAACAGCCGCACCGATCAGCGCGGCGGCAGCG
>JBCCAC010000188.1:0-5253 GCA_039815015.1 Pseudomonadota bacterium
CCGTCCCTGCCGATGCCGTCGGGGTCGGCGCCGGCAGCGATCAATCGCTCGAACCACCAGGGATCCTTCAATTCCAGGCTGTAGTAGATGGGACTGTAGGTGCCACCTTCGACCGTGCCCGTCCGGGTGCTGTATGTGCCCGCGGCGGGATCCGCGCCGTCGACCGGCGCACCGCCGTCTAGAAGACGCTCGAATGCCGTGCGGTTTCTGTGCGCCATGGCAAACGTCAGAAGGTCGACGGGACCGCCGACGGCCCGAACGACATCGGGGGCCGCCGCCATCAGCCGGTCGAGCGCGCCATCGTCGCCATCGGCGATCGCGACCGCTGCGCGTTGTCCGGCGCCTGAAAAGGCGGCGAGCGCCTCCGGCGTATCGTGCTGGCGGAAGCCGGTCGTGAAGCCATCGCCGCCGGATGCCCCGGGCTGATTTGCAATGTTCATACCGCCGAGGCTAGCACCTGCCGCGATGGCCGCCAACGAAACACCGACGATGATCGCGATCTTCACCCGTGCCGCCTTTTCCCGCTACTGATTTCCATCCTGCATACCCGAAAGCACCCAGTTCATGCCATGGCGGGATACTGAATTGCCGTAATTCCACCAGCCCACGTCGGCCGGTTTGTCCACTTCCAGGGCGACCTGATCGCCATAAGCATCCGGCGCGATCTTGCCGACTAGGTCGAAGCCGTTGATCAGGGAGGAATCATCCTCCTGAATGTTATGCAGGATTTCCCCCGGAACATAATAGGCAGTCACCTCACCCGGTGCTCCGTTCGGATTGGCGGCGAGGGCGCTGTCGATCGTATTGTTCGACAGGCCCGCCGCATTGAAAGTCGAAGCGTCGAGCCCTGATGCAACCGCCGCCGCCGACGCCATGCCGCCGCCAAGCGAATGCCCGACGAATTCGACGTCCGCCCCGGACAAGGCGGCCTGTCGGCCGATCTGAATCGCCTGATCATAATAGGGACTGTCGCCGCCGACACCCTGACGCAGATTGTTGTTCCAGTCGGAAAGCGACGTCGGCTGCGTTCCGCGAAAGGCGACGACATAGTCGGTATTGTCGCCCGATCCGGCCTTGTAGACCCGTGCCTGGAAGTTCGAGTCCGCGATGGTGAGATCCGCCGGCGTAAGGCCGATGGCGGCGAGATCCGCTTCGTTCGCGACCTGCCAGCCCGGCGGCGGGGTGGCCTCGGTTTCGTAGACGTCAGCGGCCAAAAGCGCTTTGTCGAGTTCGCGCTGCTCGGTGCCCTTGCCTGGCGGCATCATGGCGACCGTCTCTGCAGGAAGCCCGAGATTCGCGGGCGTATCGCTACCGTCCATCGCAGCCATATTGATGCCGGCGCCGATATTGTTGTTGCCGATGCCGTCGATGCTCATGCCGCGATCTCCCAAATATCGAGATCGAGAAGGTCGCATGGCGGACCGTGAAAGTCTTTACGGGAAGTCCCTTAGGATCATGCCGGGGTCGCATCGGCATTTGTGTCGTCAGCGATCAGGTCGCCGTGCCCCCGACCGTCAGTCCCTCGGCGAGCAGCGTCGGCTGACCGACGCCTGCCGGGACGGACTGACCGCCCTTGCCGCAGATGCCGATGCCTTCGTCCAGCGCGAAATCGTTGCCAATGGCGGTGACGCGGCGCATGACGTCGGGGCCGTTGCCGATCAGGGTCGCGCCCTTGATCGGTACGGTGATCCTGCCGTCCTCGATGCGATAGGCCTCGGTAAGCGAGAAGACGAACTTTCCCGACGTGATGTCGACCTGACCGCCGCCGAAACTTTTGGCGTAGATGCCGTTCTTCGCGCGCACGATGATCTCGTCCGGATCGTCCGAACCGGCGCGCATGAACGTGTTCGTCATGCGCGGCATCGGCGCGTGAGCGTAGGATTCGCGGCGGCCGTTGCCGGTCGCGGCGGCGCCCATCAGCCGGGCGTTCAGCCGGTCCTGCATATAGCCCTTCAGGATGCCGTCCTCGATCAGCACGGTCTCGCCGGTCGGTGTGCCCTCATCATCGATGGTCAGGCTGCCGCGCCGTCCGAACATCGAACCGTCGTCGACGACGGTCACGCCCCTGGCCGCGACCTGCTCGCCGACGCGACCGGAAAAGGTCGACTGGTCCTTCCGATTGAAGTCGCCCTCCAGGCCATGGCCGACCGCCTCGTGCAGAAGGACGCCGCACCAGCCCGGGCCCATGACCACATTCATCTCGCCGGCGGGCGCATCGACGCTGTCGAGGTTCACGAGCGCCTGCGCGAGCGCCATGTCGATGCCGCGCTGCCAGCTTTCTTCCGCCATCAGGCGTTCGAGATCATAGCGACCGCCGAGACCATGATAGCCGCGCTCGCGCCGGCCGTTCGCCTCGACGACGATCTCGATATTCAGGCGGACGAGCGGTCGCAGGTCGCGCGCGGTGAAGCCGTCGGCGCGGACGATGTCGATCGCCGACCAGCTGGACATCATCGAAACGCTCACCTGCCGGACGCGCGGATCCCGCGCGCGGGCCGCCGCGTCGATGCGGCCCATCAGGGCGACCTTGTCGGCAAAAGGAGACGCATCCAGCGGAGAGGCATCGCCGTAGAGCTTCCGGTTGGTACGCGTCGGCGGGGCGGCCATCACCGCGTCATGGCCCCTGGCCGCCAGGCCCACCGTCTCGCCCGCGCGCCGGATGGCGGCTTCGGTAAGGACGTTCGAATGCGCGAACGCCGTCTTCTCGCCGGCGAGCCCGCGCAGGCCGAAGCCGCGGACATGATCGTAGCCGGCGTTTTTCAGGCGGCCATCGTCGAATGCGAAACTCTCCGAGACCGCGTTCTGTACGTAAAGCTCGCCGTCATCCGTGCCGGCGAGCACATCGCCGACGAGCCCGGGCAGCCGGGCGGGATCGAGATCGGTACCGCCATAAAGGGCGGCCTGCGGGTCTGAAGGCATGTCGGTCATCCTCGCCATATGCGGCCTCGACGACCGCAATGCCAGCATGCGCGTTTTGTCAGATACGCGGCGCGCTGCTATCGTCGGGCGGCAGACCTCGGGAGGGTAGGGAACGTCATGACCATCGCACTGACCGTCAACGGGACGCCGCAGACCTATGACGGCGATCCGGATATGCCGCTCCTCTGGTATCTGCGCGATACGCTGAAGCTGAAGGGCACGAAGTTCGGTTGCGGCATCGCCTCGTGCGGGGCCTGTACGGTTCATGTCGATGGTGCGCAGGCGCGGACCTGCGTGACGCCGATGGCGGCGGTCGAGGACAGCGCGGTCACGACGATCGAGGGGCTGGCGGCGCCCGATGGCACGCTGCATCCTGTGCAGCAGGCCTGGATCGAGGAAGACGTACCTCAATGCGGCTATTGTCAGGCGGGGCAGATCATGGCGACCGCCGACCTTCTGAGCCACACGCCCGACCCGACCGATGAAGACATCGATCAGCAGATGAACAATCTCTGTCGCTGCGGCACCTATGCCCGAATTCGTAAAGCCGTCCATCGCGCTGCGGCCCTGCAAGGCGATGCTGGAAGCGTCGCGCGAGCCGCCAAAACCGGGGAGGCAAGCTCGTGATCCGGACGGACAGACGCGGCTTCCTGAAGATCGGCGCCTCTGCCGGTGGCCTGCTGATGGTGCTGGGGACACCTGCGATCGCGAAGCTGGCGTCACCGACCGGCGATGCGGTTTCATCGCTGATCCATCATTACGTTCGTATCGGACCGGACAACGGCCTGACCATCCGGACCGCAACGACGGAGATCGGCCAGGGGACGAACACCTCCATCCCGATGCTGATCGTCGAAGAGCTCGACTATCCGTTCGAGAAGGTCGCCATAGAGAATTTCGCGCCCGACGTAACGCGCGACGCCGAAGGCGGCATCGAGACCGGCGTCTTTGCCGAGGGTGCGGGCGGTTCGACGGCGATCTGGGAAAGCTATGACGGCGCACGCCAGGCTGGCGCCCGCGTGCGTGCCATGCTGGTTGCCGAAGCGGCCGAACGGCTGGGCGTGGACGCGGAAAGGCTGACCACGGCGGAGGGCCATGTCCTCGCCCCGGACGGCACGCGTCTGGCCTATGGCGAGCTGGCCGAGGGCGCGGCGTCGCGGCCGCTGCCGGAAGGCGAAATCGCGCTGAAGCCGCGTGTCGATCAACGGCTGATCGGCACGCCGCAAAAGCAGAAAGACGTCGAGCGTATCGTGCGCGGCGAGCCGATGTTCGGCATCGATCAGGAGATGGACGGCATGCTTTATGCCGTCATGCTGCGCTGTCCGCATCTGGATGGAACGCTGGCGTCGCTCGACGATAAGGCAGCGCTCGCCCTGCCAGGCGTGCATTATGTGGTCCCGGTCGCCGGCCCGGCTCCGGGTGCGCCCTATCGCGGCGAACCCTTCGCGGCATCGGTCGGTGTCATCGCCGACAGCCATTGGCAGGCCATGAAGGGCCGTGACGCGCTCGTCGCCGAATGGACGCCGGGCGCGTTGCGCGAAACGTCCTCGGAAACCTATGCCGCGACGCGCGCGGCGCTGGAGGCTGGCGAGGGGATCGAGCTGAGTGCAAAGGGCGACGTTGCCGCGGCACTGGCCGGCGCGGACCGCACGCTGACCAGCGTCTATGAACTGCCGATGCTGGCGCACGCGCAGCTTGAGCCGGAAAATGTCATCGCACAGTTCGATGGTGACCGGCTGAAGATCGTCACACCGACGCAGCAGCCGACGGGCGTACGCATGACCGCGGCGAAGGCGGCTGGGATCGAGCCCGAGCAGGTCGATCTGACGCCGGTCAGGTCGGGCGGCGGTTTCGGACGCCGGCTGTTCACCGACATGATCGTCGAGGCGGTGCGGCTGGCGAAGGTTGCCGAGGGCCGACCGGTGCGCCTCCTCTGGACGCGCGAATGCGACATGATGGTCGATCCCTACCGGCCGGGCGGCGTCCATCGCCTGTCCGCCGGCCTCGATGCCGATGGAAGTCTCGCCGCCTGGCATCATCAGGCGGCCAGTCAGTCGATCGCCTATCGATCCCGCGCGGAGGTCGCGCCGACCGACTATCCGCGCCTGGAAGTGTTCCCGGACGATCAGCCGGGCAGCTTCGCGGCGGCGAACAAGGTGGATTATCTCCTGATGGAGAGCGCTGCGCCGCGCGGTTACTGGCGGGCGCCGGGACATAACAACACCGCCTTCGTGCAGCAGGCCTTTTTCGACGAGGTGGCCGAGGCGGCGGGCCGCGATCCGCTTGAGTTCCGGCTCTCGCAACTGCTGCCCGCGCGCGAAATTCCGTGGGAAG
>JBCCAC010000284.1:0-3806 GCA_039815015.1 Pseudomonadota bacterium
AAATCCCGCACGACCTGCGCGTAGACCTCGACATCCTTCTGACCATTGTCGCCGATCAGGAGGAAACGGCGCTTCGGGTAGAAGGCGAGAATGCGTTCGATGGCGGCGATCTTGTGACGACCATGGCCGCTGGCGATGAACTTCGTGTCATCGATGCCATAATCTTTCAGGAACATCGGCCCGTGCGGAATACCGTTCAGATCCATGAATTCGGTGATGAATCCATAGAGGTTCCAGGGGCTGGACGAAACGTAGAACACCGGGTGTCGCGGCGCCCGGTGATCGACGACCAGCATCTTGTAGAGACCGGCCGCGCCCGGCACGGCGAGCCGGTCCTGCGGCCGGTGAATGAGAACGCGCCGCCAGTTCTTGACGAAGTTCGTCGCGCCCGTTTCGACGACCGTATCGTCGATGTCGGAAATAATGCCGAGTTGTTCGTCGGTACCGGGCGCGAGGATCGGTGCCGGGACGGTGGCGCGCGCGGTAACACGCTCCGGCGCGGCGATGACGACCTCCTCCCAGGATGTGCGGACGGGCAGCGGCAGATCGTTCAGCGGAATGGCGAACTCGACATAGCCTTCGGCGTCCGAGACGGCCTCGTAGCTGCCGCCATAGCCGTCGACGGTGATGCGGACCCCCGGCACCTCGTCGCTTTCATAGATGGCCAGCATGGCACGCAGGCGCGACCAGAAGCCCGCATCGGGCCTGAGGCTGGGCCGGTATTCGACGACCCGGCCCGACAGGCGCGCTTCGGTTTCGTTGCGATAGCCGGCATAGACGAGAAGTCGGAGCTTGCGCCCGTCCAGTCGGCCGCCGCCATAGCGGACACGGTCCATCGCGTCCTCCGCCGCCACGACGGTATGATGCATGAAACGGGTGACGGATTCGGGCAGAAGTCTCATGCCTTTGCGTATTGTCGGCAGCATGGCGACCGGGCAAGATGAGAGCCGATCGTTACCGGAGTGTCACCATGTTGAAATCGACGTTTCTTGCCAGCGCGCTATTCGCGCTTACGGCATCTGCCGGCCAGGCCGCGCCACTCACGGAAGGCGAGGCGACGCAGCTGATTTATGCCGAGGGACGCTCGGTCGACGATCGCAAGCTCGATGCCGACAGACAGCCCGTCAAGGCGCTGATGTTCATGCAGGTGGAGGCGGGCGACCGGGTGCTCGATATGTTCGCGGGCGGCGGCTATTATACCGAATTCCTGTCGCATGCGGTCGGTGAGAACGGCCGCGTCATCGCGCAGAACCCGCCCGCCTTCGCGCGCCGACCTGCGATCAGCGAGGCGATCGAAGCCAAGGGCCTCGGCAGCCGGCTCGCCAATGTCGCGCTGATGAACGTCGACATGATGGACGTCGATTTCGCGCCTGCCAGCATCGACAAGGCGCTGTTCCACCTCGTCTATCACGACCTCTATTTCGAAAGCGCCGAGCTCGGCCTGCCCCGCACCGAACCGCAGGCGGTCCTCGCGGCGATCCACAAGGGGCTGGCACCCGGCGGCACGGTCACGGTGATCGACCATATCGGCGAGAATCCCAACACGCGCGCGGCTGTCGAGGCGACGCACCGCATCAGTCCCGCCGTCGTCGTCGCGGATTTCGAACGTGCCGGCTTCAAGCTCGTCGGCGAGGACGTCTTCCACGAAAATCCCGCGGACGATCGGACGAAGACCGTCTTCGATGAGACGATCCGTGGCAAGACCGACCGGTTTGCGCTGCGCTTTGCCAAGGCCGCAGATCCCAACTCCGCCGCGCGGGTGGAAGGGGATGATCTTGCTGCCCTGACCGATTCTGACGATGGCACCTGCGATGCGACCAACGTCGCCGGTCTCGCCGGGCAGGACATGGACGATGACATCGCCGAAGATGCTCGCGTCGCGAGCGGTGCCGCACTCGTGCGCATTTCCCGCCGGGGCGAGCCGGTGAACGACGATCTGCGCAGCGACCGGCTGGATATGGTGCTGTCCGAGGACGGCACGCGAATATTGGAGATCAGCTGCCAATAGCGTCGCCGGGCACAGTCGCCGGCGTCATGCCTCGATCAGGGCGCTGACATCTGCGAAATAGGAAGCGCCGACGGGCAGCACGGTGCCGCCGTCCAGTTCCAGTTCCGACTTGCCATGGCCCAGCCGGCGCAGAGCCCGGATCGCGGCCTTGCGGACGACGTGCGAGCGGTGCACGCGAATGAAGCCTTCGGGCCCGAGCCGCGTCGCCAGCGCGGTAATGGTGCTGCGAAAATAGAGCGTCTTTCGCAACGTGACGATTTCGACATAGTCCCGGTCCGCACTGGCGTAGCGGATCTCTTCGGGAAAGATACGGATCCGCTCGTCGCCGTTCCGGAACCAGATGCCCGTGTCGGCCGCCGGGGCGCGGGGCGATGGGGATACGCGCATGGTACTCACGACATGTTGCAGCCGTTCGGCCCGCTCATGCGCGTTTCGCAGGCGGATGCGCTGCTCGGCCCGGCGTAGTGCCGCTTCCAGCCGCTCGAACGCGACCGGCTTCATCAGATAATCGATCGCGCCGCGTTCGAATGCGGTAACGGCGTAGCGGTCGAAGGCCGTCACGAAGATAATTTCCGGCAGCGTCGCGAGGTCGAGCAGCCGCGTCACCACCTCGAACCCGTCGCCCTCGGGCATTTCGATGTCGAGAAGAACGACGGCGGGATCGGTATGCGCGATCGCGGCGACGGCATCTTCAGCATTCGTCGCCTCCGCGACCGTTTCGACGCCGTCTATACCGGTGATGGCCGATTTCAGCCGCTGACGGGCCAGCCGCTCGTCGTCGACGATCGCGACCCTAAGCATCGACGGCCCGTGCGGCTCGCGTGCTAGGAATGGTGATGTCGATGCGGACGCCCTGCGGATGCGCGCCCTTCACCGACATATGCGCATTCGGGCCATAGATCAGGCTGAGGCGCTGCCGGACATTCTGAAGGCCGATGCCGGTTGGTGCTTTGCAGGCCGTATCAGCGCTGCCCAGGCCGGGGCCGTCGTCCTCGACTGAGATCGCCAGCCGTCCTTCGACGATTGCGCAGGCGAGGGCCGTGTGCACCGGCCTCCGGCGCTTCGCGACGGCATGTTTGACGATATTTTCGAGAATCGGCTGCAACAGAAACGGAGGAACCGGCCAGTTCATTGCCGCATCGTCGATCTGCGTCGTCAGTTGCAGACGGCTTTCATAGCGTATCTGTTCGATCTCGATATAGCGCAGGCCATTGTCCAGTTCCTCGCGCAGGGGAATCAGCGCCGAATCGTCGACGTCGAGCGCGCTGCGCAGAAAATCGCTCAGCATGATGATCGTCTTCTCCGCCGTCTTCGGATCGCCGCCGGTCACAAGCGCGGATATGGAATTCAGCGTATTGAAGAGAAAGTGCGGGCTCAGTTGGTGTTTCAGCGTCGCCAGCTGCGCATCGCGCGCTGCCGCCGCGGTTTCCAGGGTCAGACGCTGCTGCTCGGCGAACCGCCGCACATAGTGGATCGCAGCGAAACCGAGAAAGGCCGAACTCATGACCGGGCTGTTGTAAACGACGGCGGAACTGAACATCGCGAGGGGTGGAAAGTCCGTCCAGGCCGGCGTCGGCGGCGAATAGACGTAGATCGCAGTCCCCACAGCCGCATGCAGAAGAAGCGCGGCGAGCGCGGTCAGCAAGACGGCGGGCCAGCGCCAGAAACCCTGCCGATCGACGATCCGGAAGGTGAGGACCCCGGCGCCAAACGTGAGGCCTGCCGACAGAATATAGGTGACGATGCGTTCCGGAAGATCGTCCGGAACGGTGCCTTCGATGAGCGACACCACGGTGTA
>JBCCAC010000225.1:0-4485 GCA_039815015.1 Pseudomonadota bacterium
GATATCGACATCGCCGAGCGCGTAGCCGGTCGCGCCGATCCCCTCGAACCAGGCGCGCCGGGCGAAATGATAGCCGCCCGGTACGGACGGTCCGGGCGGCGGCGCGAGACTGGCCTTCAGCGACACAAGCGCGCCAGGCCGGACGCCGTCGGGAAGCGCGTTACGCACATTGATACGGGCGGTCAGCGCCGATGGCAGCCCCGCGATGTCCGTCACCAACAGGCGCGAGCGGTCGCGCGACGGCAGAGCCTCGACGCCGGTCACCCGCCCCTGGACGTCGAACCCGAACAGGGGCGCAGATAAAACGGGTGCCGCGACGCGCTCGGCATGACCCCAGGCGTGCCCCAGCCCCGCCGCCACCAGAAGCGCGCCGACGGTCAGAACGCGCCGCGTGAGACCGCCTGCCAACTGTCCGGCCATCGCGACGGCGAGGGCTGCGCAGATGCCGGCCTGCCAGCTGGACGGCGTCGGCAGCGCGAACCAGAGCGCGATGCCGGCACCGAGCGCCACGGGAATGAACAGTGGCAGCTGATGGCGTTCCTCGGCCAGCCAGCCCTCGATGCGCGTGGATATATCTGCGGCTACAGGTAAGCGCAGAGATTGAACGGGAAAGGCACGACTGATAAGCATCCGTAACGCGTCGGCCTCCCCGCCTGTCGCGTCACCATAGCTTCAGGAGTGATGATGGAAAGAGGCTCTGCCTCGCCGCAGGTGGTGACCCGCTTCGCGCCGTCCCCAACCGGATTTCTGCATATTGGCGGCGCGCGTACCGCGCTCTTCAACTATCTGTTCGCAAAGGCCAATGGCGGTCGCTTTACGCTGAGGGTCGAGGATACCGACAAGGCGCGCTCGACCGAAGCGGCAAAGGCCGCGATCCTGTCGGGAATGCAGTGGCTGGGCCTCGATTGGGACGGTGACGTCGTCTACCAGTCGACCCGCGCGGACCGGCATGTCGAAGTGGCCGAGGCCCTGCTGTCGAAAGGCGCGGCCTATCGCTGCTACGCGACGCCCGAAGAGCTGACGGCGATGCGTGAGCAGGCGCGGGCGGAAAAGCGACCGGCGCGCTATGATGGCCGCTGGCGCGACCGCGACCCGTCCGAAGCGCCCGCGGGCGCGCCCTTCACGGTACGGATTCGCGCGCCGCAGGAGGGCGAGACGGTGATCGACGATGCCGTTCAGGGCCGCGTGACCGTGCCGAATGCGGAGCTGGACGACTTCATCCTGTTACGCTCCGACGGCACGCCCACATACATGCTGGCCGTCGTCGTCGACGATCATGACATGGGCGTTACCCATCTTATTCGCGGCGATGATCATCTGAACAACGCCTTTCGCCAGCGTGTGATCATCGACGCCATGGGCTGGCCGTTGCCGATATGGGCGCATGTCCCGCTGATCCACGGTCAGGACGGCGCGAAATTGTCGAAGCGGCACGGTTCGCTGGGCGTCGAGGCCTATCGCGATATGGGTATCCTGCCGGAAGCGCTGGAAAATTATCTGCTGCGTCTCGGCTGGGGTCATGGTGACGAGGATATCGTCGACCGCCCGCGCGCCATATCGCTGTTTTCGCTCGATGGTATCGGCCGCAATCCGGCGCGTTTCGATACCAAGAAGCTGGAAAATCTGAACGGCCATTATATCCGCGCCGCCGACGACGCCCGGCTGGCGGCACTGTCAGCGCCTTTGATTTCCGATAAAATCGGACGGGATCTGACAGGAGACGAGCAGGAATTGCTGCTACGCACAATTCCTGAACTGAAACCAAGATCGAAGAATATCAATGATTTGGCCGACGGCGCGCTGTTTCTGTTTCGCACCCGCCCCCTAAAGCTCGACGAGAAGGCGGCGCGCCTGCTAGAAGGCGACGGCGCACAGCGGCTGAACGCCGCCGCCACGGCATTGCGGCAGACGTCCGCATGGCAGAGCGCCGCGCTCGGCGACACGCTGAAGGCGGTTGCGGAAGCGGAAGGCTTGGGGCTGGGCAAGATCGCTCAGCCGCTACGTGCGGCCCTGACCGGCCGGACGGTTTCACCGGGTGTGTTCGAGATGCTCGAACTGCTCGGCCGCGAGGAAAGCCTCGCACGCATAGATGACCAGCTGCCCACCGCGGCGGCGTGAACGGAACGGAGATAGAGACGATGAGCGATGTGAACGCGACCCTGGCCCTTGGCGACCAGAATCTCGACTTTCCGGTTCAGGAGGGGACGCTGGGGCCGAAGGTCGTCGATATCCGCAAGCTCTACGGCGCATCGGGCGCGTTTACCTATGATCCCGGCTTCACCTCGACGGCATCGTGCGAATCCAAGCTGACCTTCATCGACGGTGAGGAAGGCGTCCTTCTCCATCGCGGTTATTCGATCGAGGACCTCGCCGAGGATTCGACCTTCATGGAGGTCGCCTATCTGATGCTGAACGGCGAATTGCCGACGCCGAACGAATATGACGATTTCACGCGCACGATTACGCTGCACACGATGGTGCACGAGCAGCTGCGCGAACTCTATCGCGGGTTCCGCCGCGATGCACACCCGATGGCCATCATGTGCGGCGTCGTCGGCTCGATGTCCGCCTTCTATCATGATTCCACGGACATCAGCGATCCGGAACAGCGCAAGATCGCCTCGCACCGGATGATCGCGAAGATGCCGACGATCGCGGCGATGGCGTACAAATATGCCGTCGGGCAGCCGCCGCTCTATCCGGACAACTCGCTCAGCTACACGGGCAATTTCCTGCGCATGACGTTCGGCGTGCCGGCCGAGCCCTATGAGGTAAATCCGGTGGTCGAACGCGCGCTCGACCGCATCTTCATCCTGCACGCGGATCACGAACAGAACGCCTCCACCTCGACCGTGCGCCTGGCCGGCTCTTCTGGCGCGAACCCGTTCGCCTGCATTGCGGCGGGCATCGCCTGCCTGTGGGGACCGGCGCATGGCGGCGCGAACGAGGCGGCGCTCAACATGCTGCACGAGATCGGCCATCCCGACCGCATTCCGGAATATATCGAGCGCGCGAAGGACAAGAACGACCCGTTCCGCCTGATGGGCTTCGGCCACCGCGTCTATAAGAATTACGATCCGCGCGCGTCCGTCATGCGCAAGACGGTCCGCGAAGTCCTTGGCGCGCTCGGCGTGTCGAACCCCGTGTTCGATGTCGCCCTGCAGCTTGAGGACATGGCGCTGAACGACGATTATTTCATCGAGAAGAAGCTGTTCCCGAATGTCGATTTCTATTCCGGCATCATCCTGTCGGCGATCGGCTTTCCGACGTCGATGTTCACCGCGCTCTTCGCGCTCGCCCGCACCGTCGGTTGGATCGCGCAGTGGAACGAGATGATCGAAGATCCCGCACAGCGCATCGGGCGCCCGCGCCAGCTCTACACCGGGCCGGTCCAGCGCGACTATATTTCGATCGAACAACGCGGCTGAACACGATGCGAGGCAAGCTGATTGTCATCGGCGCGGCGACGTTTGGCCTCCTTACCGCCTGTCAGACCAGCCGCGATCCCGGTACGCCTTCGACAAAGGAAGTCGCGCGCGACGCGGCGCAGCAGCCGCTGAACGATGTCGGGGCCGTCAAGGTCAAGATCGAGCCCATATTGATCGAGCATCGTGACGATCCCTATGCGCTGCCCGACCCGCGCACATGCACGGCGTTTTCGCAGGAAATCGCTGAAATCGATGCCGCGCTCGGGCCGGATTTCGACGAGCCGTCGGACGAGCCCGGCAAGGACAAGAAGCGCCGCGACACGGCGCTCCGGCTTGCGGGCAAAGCCGGTGCCAGCCTTCTGATCCCCTTCCGCGGCGTGGTGCGCGAGGTGTCGGGCGCGGCAAAACGCGAACGCGAGTATCAGGCCGCGATCATCGCCGGTGTCGCGCGGCGCAGCTATCTAAAAGGCCGCGCGATCCAGAAGGGCTGTTAGGTCGGGCGGTGCAGAACGCGACCGCGTGAAGGCGCTCAATGACGACCAGTTCACAGGTCGTACCCGGGTGCTTCGACAAGCTCAGCATGAGCGGTTTTAAGCGATTTACTTAAAGCCGCTCAACGACACGCTGAGAGATCATATTCAGATGCCTCAACGGGCTAGGAATAAGCGGTTTCAGGCAACATACCTAAATCCGCTCATCCTGAGCTTGTCGAAGGACATCCCGGGCGTCCTCATTGAGCATTTTGGCTATGTGATGACCAATTGTGTCGTCCCTGCCCTCCGAGAGCATAAACTTCTGCAGGGACCCAGGTCAGGCCTTTATTTTCACCGAATTCGCCGATCTGCACTGCCGCCTTACGCGGGAATGACAAATTCGTGCGATGCAGGTGGAAACCCTGCCTTAATACACACGTTTCTTCGGCTTGATGTAATCCACGGCGTCGGTCAGCGTGTAGCTGTGCACGGGGCGGGTATCGAGTTCGTACTTGCCGTCGCGGAACCAGCCGAGCGAGTGCTCCATCCATTCGGCATCGTTCCGGTCCGGATAATCTTCGTGC
>JBCCAC010000012.1:0-16167 GCA_039815015.1 Pseudomonadota bacterium
CGTCGATGTCGCGGACGGCAGCACGGCCTGCCCGATCGACCGCAGCGCTCTTCTGACGCGATTTCATGCGCGCGAAGACGGACGGATGCTGGACGGCGCCGCCGCGTTCGCCGCCATGTGGCGCGCGATCCCGCTGCTGCGTCCCTTCGGACTGGCCGCGCGCAACCGGACCGTGCTCGACATTCTGGAATGGACTTACCTTCGATTTCTGAAGGTCCGGCCCCGCCTGCAGGCGCTGTTTCGCTAGAGTATGCGCGCCCGGTATTCCGGCGGCGCGACCCAGCAGCTATCGCGCTTGCCGAACAGGCGGTAGCGATTTCGGGCGATAAACCGATATGTTCGGTCGCGAAGCGCGTGGGGCACGATCTTCGCCATGCGCGCCGCCGACCAGGGCAGGCCCAGATTGGCAAATATGGCGATGACGCCGTCCGAGTCGGTGCGCAGCGTTCCGTTTTCGATGACGATCATCGAAACCGGATCCTCGGGATCCATGTCATGGCGCCGATAGATCGATTGCCCGATATCGCTTTGCACCGATGCCAGCCGGAAGCGGCCTTCGCGATCATGCGTCAGGATGAACTTCGCATTGGCGCTGCAGAGCACGCACTCCGCATCGAAGACGACGATCACATGATGCCGCCATCCCTCGTCGAGGTTCCCGGCCGTGTTCCGCAACGTCATACGACCGGCCTCCCTGCCCGTCATAGCCAGCTGGAAATTACCTCTAGCGGTTTCTTGACCGTCGCGTGCTGCGGCATGGTCGCATCGGCGCTCGGCTTGCCGCAGACGACGATCATCATCGGCTTTTCGTCCTTAGGCCGCACGCAAAGCTCGTTCAGGAATTTCATCGGCGCGGGCGTATGCGTGAGGGTCGCGACCCCGGCATGGTTGAGCGCCGCGAGCAGAAAGCCCGTCGCGATGCCGACGGATTCCGGCACGTAGTAATTCTGTCGATCTTCGCCCGGCAGCGCACCGCCCCGCCGTTGCGCGAAGACCACGATCAGCCAGGGCGCGGTCTCCAGATAGGGCTTCACCTCGTCCGTGCCGAGCGGCGCCAGCGCATCGAGCCATTCGTCGGACGCTTTGCCGTCGTAGAATTCGCGTTCCTCGGCCTCGGCGCCCTCGCGGATGGCGCGCTTCTTATCCGCAGACCCCACCACCGCGAAGTGCCAGGGCTGATGATTGGCGCCCGACGGTGCGGTGCCCGCCGCGCGGATGGCATGCTCGATCGCCGCTTTGGGAACAGGTGCGTCTGAGAAGAAGCGGCACGAATGGCGGCGGCGTATGTCCGCGTAGAAGGCGGCCGCCCGCGACACGCTTTCGTCCGCCGGCAGGTCGATAAAATCCGCAAAGGGGATCGGATCATAGCCGGTCATGCCGTTCCTCCAGACACCGTCCTCACGACATCAATTCCGGCAACCAGTTTTCGTGCGCGGCGTGCAGGGCGTTGAGTGAAATGGTCGCTTCGCCTACAATGATGGCATCGCCCTCCACGACACCGATACGGGCGCCTTCGAGTTCGATATGGGCGGGCGCGGTCACGACGTAGCGCGCCTGATCCTCGCCAAAGGCCTCCGCATGGGTCAGCGCCGCCAGCCGGGCGCCCCGGCCACCGGCAAGCGCCATTTCCGTCACCGCCACAAGCAGGCCGCCATCGGAAATATCATGTACGGCCGTTACGCTGCCGTCGGCGATCAGGCCGCGGATATAGTCGCCGACCGCCTTTTCCGCATCCAGATCGACATGTGGCGGCGGCCCGTCCTCGCGGCCCTCGATCTCGCGGAGCCACACGGACTGACCCAGGTGCGTGCCAGGCTTGCCGATCAGCCAGATCGCCTCGCCCGCAGCCTTGAAGGCGATGTCGGTACGCTTCGCCGCATCCTTCAACAGGCCGACGGCCCCGATGGCGGGCGTCGGAAGAATACCGACGCCTTCGGTCTCGTTGTAGAGCGAGACGTTGCCGGACACGATCGGCATGTCGAGCGCGCGGCACGCCTCGCCCATGCCTTCGATGCAACCCACGAACTGACCCATGATTTCGGGTCGTTCGGGATTGCCGAAATTCATGCAGTCTGTGGTCGCGAGCGGCATCGCGCCGACGGCGGTCAGGTTGCGATAGGCCTCCGCGATCGCCTGTTTGCCACCCTCGACCGGGTCGGCGAAGCAGTAGCGCGGATTGCAGTCCGTCGTGATGGCGAGCGCCTTCTTCGTACCGTGCACTCTCACCACGGCGGCGTCGCCACCGGGGCGGCCGATCGTATCGGCCATCACCATGTGGTCATATTGCTCCCAGATCCAGCGGCGCGAGGCAAGCGAGGGCGAGGCCATCAGCGTCAGGAGATCGTCAGTGACGCCGGTCTTCGGCGCGATATCGCCCAAGGGCGCTCGCGCTGGCGTCGGAACGTGCGGACGGTCGTAGAGCGGCGCATTGTCGCCGAGCGGGCCGAGCGGGATGTCGCACACATTTTCGCCGCCATGCATCAGGACGAGGTTCTTCGTGTCGGTGACCCGGCCGATTACGGCGAAGTCGAGTTCCCATTTGTGAAAGACCGCTTCCGCCTCGGCCTCGCGGCCCGGCTTCAGCACCATCAGCATGCGTTCCTGCGACTCCGATAGCATCATCTCATAGGGCGTCATCGCCTCTTCGCGGCACGGCACCTTGTCCAAATCGAGTTCGATGCCGACGCCGCCCTTGTCGGCCATTTCGACGCTGGAGGAGGTGAGGCCGGCCGCGCCCATGTCCTGAATGGCGACGATCGCGTCCGACGCCATCAGTTCGAGACACGCCTCGATCAGGAGCTTTTCCGTGAACGGATCGCCGACCTGAACGGTGGGCCGCTTCGCCTCGGAATCCTCGGTGAATTCCGCCGAAGCCATGGTCGCGCCGTGAATGCCGTCCCGCCCGGTCTTCGAGCCGACATAGACGACCGGATTGCCGACGCCGGCGGCCGCGGAATAGAAGATCTTGTCCGTCCGCGCCGTGCCGACGGTCATGGCATTGACGAGAATATTGCCATTGTACGCGGGATGGAAATTGGTTTCGCCACCCACGGTCGGGACGCCGACGCAATTGCCATAGCCGCCGATTCCCGCGACGACGCCCTTGACGAGGTGCCGCGTCTTCGTGTGATCCGGCGCGCCGAAGCGTAGCGCGTTCATGTTCGCGACCGGCCGCGCGCCCATGGTGAAGACGTCGCGCAATATGCCGCCGACACCCGTTGCCGCGCCCTGATAGGGCTCGATGAAGCTCGGATGATTGTGCGATTCCATCTTGAAGATAATCGCATCGCCGTCGCCGATATCGACGACGCCCGCATTTTCGCCCGGTCCGCAGATCACCTGCGGCCCCGTCGTCGGCAGCTTCTTCAGATGGAGGCGCGACGATTTGTAGGAACAATGCTCCGACCACATGACCGAAAAGATACCCAGCTCGGTCAGATTCGGCGTCCGTCCCAGCGCGGTCAGGATGGTGCCATATTCTTCAAGGCTCAGGCCATGTTCGGCAACGAGTTCGGGCGTGATTTCGGAGACTGTATCGGTCATGCGCGCGGCTCTAGCGGGCAATGCCCGTCCGGGCTAGGGCGTGGCGATGGACGCGACCACCCGTATCGATGCTGGCGCGCTCGGCGACCGTCGCCTGCGCTATTATGATTTCGCGATGGCGGCCTTCGTCACCATCCTCCTCCTGTCGAACCTGATCGGCGCCGCCAAGATCAGCGCCTTGGACGTACCGCTGTTCGATGAACCTCTGGTCTTCGGCGCAGGGATATTGTTCTTTCCGATCAGCTATGTGCTCGGCGACGTTCTGACAGAGGTTTATGGCTATGCCCGTGCGCGGCGGGTGATCTGGACGGGGTTTGCCGCGCTCGCGTTCATGGCATTGATGGCCTGGGTCGTCGTCGCCCTGCCGCCGGCGGACGGCTGGCCGGACCAGCCCGCTTACGAGGCCGTTTTCGGGCTGGCCCCGCGCATCGTCCTCGCTTCCATCCTCGCGTTCTGGGCGGGCGAGATCGCCAACGCCTTCGTCATGGCGAAGATGAAGATCCTGACCAATGGCCGGCATCTCTGGACCCGCACCATCGGCTCGACGGTCGTGGGGCAGGGCATCGACAGCCTGATCTTCTACCCCGTCGCCTTCCTGGGCATCTGGGAGACGGAGCTGGTCCTGACCGTCATGCTGTCGAACTATCTGCTGAAGGTTGCGTGGGAAGCGCTGCTGACGCCAGTGACTTACAGGGTCGTCGGTGCGATGAAGCGGGCAGAGGGTGTGGATGTCTTCGATCAGGGTACGGACTTTTCGCCATTTCACGCGAAACTCTGATCTGTGCTATGCCGGTTACAGAGGAGATGATGATGGCAAGCGCGGCACCAGCAGATACGGAAGCACCCAAGGCGGGGTTCCGCTCGATGTTCGACGGTACCGAAGCCGACTGGCAGATCGTCGGCGCCGAGCACGCCAGGCACCAGGTGGAGCGGCAGCCGGACGTCATCATGGAGCAGCTGGCGCGGCTGGGCGATATGCAGGTTGGCTTCCGCGCCGATCAGCTGACGCACAGTCTGATGTGCGCGACGCTGGCGCGGCGGTCGGGCGCTTCCGACCAGGAGGTGGTGGCGGCGCTCTGCCACGATCTCGGCAAGGCGATGTCGATCCCCAATCACGGTGCGATTGCGGCGGAAATCCTGCAGCCCTATGTCGACGATTACATCTATCACACCATCAAGTGGCACCAGCATTTTCAGGGCAAATACTATTATAATCACATGGGTTTGCCGACGAACATGCGCGACCAGTTCAAGGATGAGGACTGGTATGATTTCGCCGTGAAGCTGGTCGATGAATGGGATGCGCCGGCGTTCGACGATGAGTTCGATTGCGATTCCCTAGAAAGCTTTCGTCCTGAAATTACAGCCGTGTTCACGCAGCCGAAGAAGATGGCGGGCTGACGAGCCTCAGCCGCCCGGCTAGATCCTGACGCCATGGACGCGAGAACCCCTACGCCGCCCACAGCGCAATCGCCCGCGGCGCCATCGGCCAAATCCGGACTGACCCGCCGCAAGCTCCTGATCGGCGCGACGGCGGCGACCGGCCTCGTCATCGGCTATGCGGTGTGGCCGCGCGACCGGCGGCTGAACCTCGCCGTCCGCCCCGACGAGATGCTGATCAACGGATTTCTGAAGATCGGCAATGACGGCCGCGTCACGGTCGCCTGTCCGCAGGCGGAGATGGGGCAGGGGGTTTATACTGCCCTGCCGCAGCTTCTGGCCGGCGAGCTGGGCGCGGACTGGCGGCGCGTCGCCGTCGAACCGGCGCCGCTGCATCCGCTCTATGCCAATCGCGCGTTCGTGGCGGAGGCAGGCGCGTCGATGCCGGCGCTGTTCGGCAACATCGTCAACTGGGCCGCGATTACGGTCGTCGAACGGCTGGAATTGCAGGCGACGGGCGGTTCGACGTCTATCAAGGCGTTCTGGGAACCGCTGCGTCTGGCGGGTGCATCGGCGCGGGCGCTGCTGATCGCCGCGGCGGCGCGCAAGCTGGATGTGGATCCCGGTACGCTCGATACGGTGGATGGATATGTCGTCGGCAAGCGCGGACGTATCGCGTTCGGCGAGCTGGCGCCGTTGGTCGATCCGGAGGATGCGCCCGAAACGCCGAGACTACGCGCCGATGCGCCGCTGATCGGTCGTCCGGTGCCGCGCCTCGACATTCCGGCGAAGACGAATGGCAGCGCGCAGTTCGGCGCCGATGTCCGTCTCGATGGCATGGTCTATGCGACGGTGCGCGGCGCGCCCTTCGGCGCCGGTCCACGTGCCGTGTTCGGCGCAGAGGCGGCGCGCGAGACGGCCGGCGTGCTGGCGGTCGTCGACGGTGTCGACAATGAGGACGGTTTTGGCGGCTGGTATGCGACCGTCGCCGAAACCTGGTGGACCGCCAGGCAGGCGCTCGATCTGATCGACGTCGAATATGAAGAGGGTGAGCTTGCGGACAGCGAGGCGATCGACGCCGCGCTTCTCGCCGCGCTGGACGATGAGGATGCCGGGACGGCCTATATCGAGGTCGGCGACGCCGATGCGGTCCTGGACGACGAGACTATCGAGGCCGATTACGCCGTGCCGTTTCTTGCGCATGCGTGCCTCGAACCCATGACCGCGACCGTCCGTCTGACCGGCGACCGCGCGGAAATCTGGGTACCGACGCAGTCGCAGTCGCTGATCGCCTGGAAGGTCGCCGACGCGCTCGATATCGCCGCGGACGATGTCCGGATTTACCCGACCTTCATCGGGGGTGGTTTCGGACGCAAGGCGGAGGTCGATGCGGCGGTACAGGCCGCGCAGATCGCGAAGGAGGTCGGCCGGCCGGTCCAGCTGATCTGGCACCGCGAGGAGGACCAGGCCCGCGACATGTTCCGGCCGCCGGCGCGTGCGCGGATGCGGGCGCGCATCGGTCCCGACAAGCGCATTGCCGCCATGTCGGTGAAACTGGCGGCGCCCAATCTCGGCGCGTCGGTCACGCGCCGCCTGATGCCCTTTTTCGCATCCGACGGCGACAGCGCCTCCATGCTGCGCGGCATGGGCGCGCTGCCCTACCGGGTGCCGGCCTATCATGCGCGCCATGTCGATGTGCCGACGCCGGTCACGCTGGGATATTGGCGCAGCGTCGAACATTCCTATGCGGCCTTCTTCGAAGAAGGCTTCATGGACGAGCTGGCGGCGATGGCGGGGGTCGATCCGCTGACCTTTCGCCTGCGCCACATGGACCGCGCGGGCCGGCCGGCGAAGGCGCTGATCCTGGCCGCCTCAAAGGGCGCATTGTCGGGCGTCGTTTCCGAAGGCCGCGGCCGCGGCATCGCGCTGCATTCGAGCTTCGGTAGCCATGTGGCCCAGGTCGCCGAGGTCGAGATGCTCTCGGACGAGGAAATCATCGTGAAACGCGTGACCTGCGTCGTCGACTGCGGTCGGGTGGTCAATCCCGACATCGTTAAGGCGCAGATGGAAGGCGGCATCATCTTTGGCCTGACGGCGGCGCTCCATGGCCGCATCCGCTTCGTCGACGGCGAACCGGAGGCACAGAATTTCGATGGTTATCCGCTCCTGAGGATGGACGAGGCCCCTGACATCGACGTTCATATCGTCGAGTCGACAGATGCGCCCGGCGGCGTCGGCGAGCCCGGCGTTCCGCCCATCGCCCCTGCCGTCGCCAGCGCCGTCTTCGCGGCGACGGGGCGACGGGTCCGTACGCTGCCGATGCTGGATTATTGACGCACCAGCATCGCATAGTCGGCCCGGACGCGTCATAGGGCGCCGATGACCCCTTCTGTCGACCACCTGCCTGCCGATCATCTGCCCGCCGATCATCCCCCCGTGGCGACGCCGCGTGTCGGCGTGCTCCTCGTCAATCTGGGCTCGCCGGACGCGCCGACGACCGCCGCGGTCAAGCGCTATCTGAAGGAATTCCTGTCCGACCGCCGCGTCATCGAGATCCCGCCGATCGCGTGGCAGCCGATCCTGCGCGGCATCATTCTCAACACACGGCCGGCCAAGAGCGCAAAGCTTTACGACTCGATCTGGAACCGGGAACGGGACGGTTCGCCATTGAAGCTGATCACGGAGGATCAGGCGGCCGCCCTCGGCAAAGCGATGCCGGACGTCCACGTCGATCAGGCGATGCGCTATGGCGACCCGACGATCGCCGCGAAGCTGGAGGCGATGAAGGCGGCCGGCTGCAACCGTATTCTCGTTGCGCCGCTATATCCGCAATACAGCGCGGCGACGACGGCGACGGTGGTGGACGAGGTCAACCGGATACTCGCCACCATGCGCTGGCAGCCCAGCGTCCGCACGCTGCCGCCCTATCATGACCATCCCGCCTATATCGCCGCGCTTGCCGGAGACATCGAAGATCAGCTCGCCACGCTCGATTTCGAACCCGATGAGCTGATCACCACCTTCCACGGCATGCCGCGCCGCACGCTCGACCTCGGCGATCCTTACCATTGCCAGTGCCAGAAGACGGCGCGGCTATTGTCGGAACATATGGGACGGCCGGTCCGGACCGTGTTCCAGTCCCGCTTCGGACCGGCCGACTGGTTGCAGCCCTATCTCGACAAGACGCTGGAGGCGTTGCCGGGTGAGGGGACCCGGACCGTCGCCGTCGTCGCGCCCGGCTTTGCGGCGGATTGTCTCGAAACGCTGGAGGAGATCGCCATCGAAGGGCGCGAGCAGTTTCTCGGCGCCGGCGGAACGCATTTCGCCTATCTCGATTGTCTGAATGCGAAGCCCGCCGGCATTCGAATGCTGGAAACACTGATTGGCCAGGAACTCGCAGGCTGGCGGGAAGCGCGATAAGGACAACCACAACGATAAAAACATATTGGGGAGATCGAGCATGCCAGAGACGACTCAGCCCGGCCATATCGCCATCGTGACCGGCGGTACGCGCGGCATCGGCGCCGCCATCTGCGAAAAACTGCACGCTGCCGGCGTCACCGTGATCGCCAATTATGGCGGTGACGACAGCAAGGCGAAGGCGTTCACGGACGAGACCGGTATCGAGTCGATGAAGTGGGACGTCGCCGACTATGACGCCTGCCAGGAGAATGTCGCCGCGATCGAAGAAAAGCACGGGCAGGTCGATGTTCTGGTGAACAATGCCGGTATTACCCGCGACGGCACGCTCCTGAAGATGACGCGGGACATGTGGGAAGACGTCATTCGCGTCAATCTGGGCGGCTGCTTCAACATGTCGAAGGCCGTCTTTCCGGGAATGAAGGAACGCGGCTTCGGCCGTATCGTCTCCATCGGCTCAATCAATGGACAGGGCGGCCAATATGGCCAGGTGAACTATGCCGCCGCGAAATCCGGCATTCACGGCTTCACCAAGGCGCTGGCGCAGGAGGGCGCGCGCTTCGGCATTACCGTAAACGCGCTCGCGCCCGGCTATATCGATACCGACATGGTCGCCGCGGTGCCGGAGCCGGTTCTGGAAAAGATCGTCGCCAAGATCCCCGTCGGCCGGCTGGGCCATGCCGATGAGATCGCGCGCGGCGTCGCCTTCCTGTGCTCCGAAAGTGCCGGCTTCGTGACCGGCTCGACGCTCAGTATCAACGGCGGTCAGCATATGTATTGATGGTGCCGGCGGCGACGCTGCCGGCGCGGCAAAGCCGGTCGTCGGGATCGTATTTCGGCCAGGGCAGGGCGTGCCCGCTGCGCACCATGGCGCAGCCAAGTTCCAGGCCGTCGGCCCGCCAGCACCATGCCGTGACGCGGCCATAGCTGATGCCCGTCTGTTCGCAGCTTAGCCGCTGACGGTCGGCGAGTGCGGTCAGACGCGCCTTGGCCGCCGCGCCGCTGGCGGCGGGACAGGGATGACCGGGACGGCAGCTTTCGTCGAGCTCTCGGGCGGCGATGGCCGTCAGGCGGATCTTCATGCCCTCCGCACAGTGGATCGGCCCGTCGCCATCATGTACGCGCGTGACGTGACAGGTGAAGCGGTTCGATATGTCGATCGGCTGGGCGGTGGTCTGAGCGGTGGTCTGAGCGGTGCTTCGGGCGGCCACTGCCTGGGCGGACGACGATGTCTCGCCTGTGCAGGCGCCGATCAGGCTCGCCATGATGAGGATGAGAAAAGGGAATCTGACGGTCATGAACCGCATGCGTAGCGATCAGGGGCTTCGGCTCCTCCCATGACAAGATCGACAATGGTCGCGATTTTTCTCGCGACGGCAATTGGTTGCTTCGGGCCGGCCGCGGCATGGGCACAGGATGACGGACATGATTATGCCGGCTATGCCCGCGTCGCGTGGTCGGCGGACGGAACGGTCACGCGAACTGCCACCGGCGAGGCCGAGCCGGGCCGCGCGTTCGATGCCGATGCGCCCGTCAGAATTGCATCCATTTCGAAGCTGGTTGCGACCATCGGGCTGCTAAAGCTCGTCGATGCCGGTCAGATCGACTGGGACGCCGACGTCGCCGACCTGCTGGGCTGGCCGCTGCGCAATCCGGCCGCACCCGATATCTCCATCCGTCTGTCCGATATCCTGTCGCACCGCGCGGGGCTGACGGATGCCGGCGGATATGTCGTACCGCTCGGCACGCGGCTAGAGGACTTTATCGGGCCGGATCACTGGCGGGGCACCGCGCCCGGCGGCGCCTTCGAATATGCCAATCTGGGATCCGCGATCATCGCGAGCGTCATGGAGCGCGCGACCGGGGAGCGGTTCGACCGCTTGATGCAGCGGCTCGTCTTCGCGCCGCTCGCCATCGATGCGTGCTACAATTGGTCGACGTGCAGTACGGCCGCGCGCGAACGTGGAACGCCGCTGCCCGCACCCACGGGCGAGATTCTGCGTGACGATCGGTCGTCACGGCTGGACGATTGTCAGGTGGCACGCGCCTCCAGCGCCTCGCCATGCCCGATCGAAAGCTACAGTCCCGGTACGAACGGTTCGCTATTTTCGCCGCAAGGCGGGCTTCGCATCAGCGTCGCCGATCTGGCGACGCTGGGCCGTGCCCTGGCGACGCGCGACGCGCGGCTTCTCAGCGCCGACAGCTATGCCCTCCTGTTCGGATCGCCGGCCCGGTTCGGCATGGCGTCTACCGAGGATGCCGTTTTCTGCCGCTACGGCTTCACCATACAGGCGCTCGCCGCGGCGGGGTGCCCGGCGGCAGATGCCGTGCCGGCCCGCCTCGGCCATTCGGGCGAAGCCTATCATCTGCGATCGGGCCTCTGGTTCGATCCCGACAGCGGTGCGGGCGTCGCCTTTGCCATTACGGGCGTTCCGGATCCCGGAACGGCAAATGCCGGCGGGCTCAGCCCGATCGAACGCGCGGCCCTTCTGGGAACTCTGAAATGAGTATCGTCACCCGCTTCGCGCCCAGCCCGACCGGACGGCTGCATGTCGGCAATGTCAGGACCGCACTCATCAACTGGCTGCTGGCGCGCCGCAATGATGGCCGGTTTCTGCTGCGCCTCGACGACACCGACCGGGAACGGTCGTCGGACGCCCATGTGGCCGCGATCCGCGATGATCTCGCCTGGCTGGGACTGCATCCCGACGGCGAAGTGCGACAGTCGGCGCGAACGGCGCTCTACGATGCCGCCTTCAAGCGCTTGGTCGACGCGGGGCGTATCTATCCGGCCTATGAGACGCCGGACGAACTCGGCCTGAAACGGAAGGTGCAGGCATCGCGCGGTCTGCCGCCCGTCTACGACCGCGCCGCACTCGATCTGACGGATGCAGACCGCGCGGCGTTCGAGGCCGAGGGGCGACGGCCGCACTGGCGCTTCCGTCTGGATACGGATGCGGCGATTTCCTGGCACGATCTGGTGCGCGGATCGGCGCATATCGATCCCGCCGCCCAGAGCGATCCGGTCGTGCGCCGTGCCGATGGCTCCTATCTCTACATGCTGCCGAGCACCGTCGATGACATCGACATGGGCATAACGCATGTCGTGCGGGGCGAGGACCATGTCACCAATTCCGGCGTGCAATTGCAGCTGTTCGCCGCCCTTGGCGCCGCACCGCCGGCCTTCGCGCATCTGCCGCTGCTGGCGGACGCGGATGGCGGTAAACTGTCGAAGCGGCTGGAGTCCTTCGACATGGGAACCCTGCGCGATCTCGATGTCGAGCCGCAGACCGTC
This sequence comes from Pseudomonadota bacterium, assembly GCA_039815015.1. Lineage (GTDB taxonomy): Bacteria > Pseudomonadota > Alphaproteobacteria > Sphingomonadales > Sphingomonadaceae > Pacificimonas. The sequence continues at coordinate 11,639 of JBCCAC010000012.1, forward strand.
GCGGCGCTTCTCGCACGGATCGGAACGTCGCGGCCGGTGGAGCCGGTTGCCAGTGTCGACGCGCTGATCGACGGCTTCGATTTCGGCAACTTCGGCCGCGCGCAGGCCCGCGTCGATGCAGAGGACTTCACCGCGCTGAATGCCAAAGTGACCCATCTGCTGCCCTACGACGCCGTTGCGGCGCGGCTGCCGTCCGGCATGGATGCGGAGGCCTGGACCGCGATCCGGCCCAATTTAACGCGGGTGTCGGACGCCGAGGACTGGTGGGCGATGATCGCCGGCGATGTCGAGAGCATGGTCCTGCCGCAGGATCGCGATTTCATCAACGAAGCCGGCGGGCTGCTGGCCGAACTCGACTGGTCGGACGACATCTGGCGGCGCTGGACGACGCAATTGAAGGTACGGACCGGACGCAAGGGGAAGGCGCTCTTCATGCCGTTGCGAGGTGCGCTGACGGGTCGTGATAACGGCCCGGAAATGGCGGCACTTCTGCCGCTTATCGGTCGTGAGCGAGCTATCCACCGCCTGACCGGTTGAGCGACCACGCGCCGCCCATGACAGCCGCCCAAACCGCGTACCGCTCGAATTGTTCTCTTGCCGTTCCGACCTGATTGTGACGTTGTTACATCTCATCAACCTGAGGGAGGGATATGATGAGCTATGTCGACGAGAAACTGACGGGCAGAGGCCCCGGCGCGATTGCGCTGGTGGCGGCGATACACGTTCTGATCGGTTGGATGGTGCTGAATATCGCCGTGGCGTCCGGAACGATCGAAACCGACGGGATCATAGAGATCATTACGGTCAAATCGAAAACAACGCCGCCGCCCGAACCCGTCATCATTCCGACCGAAACTCCGATCATCCCGGAGGTGTATGCACCCCAGATCAAAATCAAGACGCCGCCCGTATCGACACCGCCAATCATCGTGACGACGAAGGTTCCACAGGAATTTCCGCAGACGATCGATCGCCATCTGCCACCGTTGCGGACCGACTCGCCCGTTCTGACGTCCGACCCCGTCATCGTGGGCGCGACACTCGACCGGCGCTTTCAGAACAGGTTCCAGCCGCCCTATCCGCCTTCGTCACAACGCCGTGAAGAAGAGGGTGTGGTTGGCGTGGCCGTCACCATCGGCACCGACGGTCGCGTGACGGCGGCCAACATCGCCCGGTCGAGCGGGTTCGAGCGTCTTGACACCGCCGCCATCCGGCAGGCCCTGCGCCACTGGCGTTTCGTACCGGCGACGCGCGACGGTACGCCCATCGAAAGCGAACGCACGATCAGCGTTCGCTTCGAGCTGCGACAAGGATGACCGGCCGGGTGTGAAAGCGACGGCTGGTATGCTGCGGATGACGTGCCTATCTTCGCGCGCATGCTTACTTCGCTTCGTAACAGGTTCGCCGCCGTCGAACCGATAAAATGGATCGGCGGCGGTCTGGCGGTGAGTGCCGTTCTGGGTATCGCCTCGCTCTTCTATCTGGAATATCGCGGCGGCTACTGGAAGCCAGAGCCCGAGATCGTCTATTTTCAAAGCTGGACGGCGGATCGGACGGCGGAAGATGCCGCCGCGGTACAGGCCGAGGAACGGCGCATTCGGGAAGAGGTGGAAACGCTCGCCGACCGGCTGGCGACCGAAGCGCTGGCGGGTTCCGGCCCTGCGGATGACAGCGCGGCGCAGTGAGCGATGCGCGCTGGATGACGGCCGCGCTCGCCATGGCCGCTCGTGGGCGCGGGCGCACCGCACCGAACCCGGCGGTCGGCTGCGTCATCGTCAAGGAAGGTATCGTCGTCGGACGCGGCGCGACGCGGCCCGGCGGGCGGCCGCATGCCGAAGCCGAGGCGCTGACCTCTGCCGGTGCCCGCGCGGCGGGCGCGCATCTGTTCGTGACGCTGGAACCCTGCGCGCATGAAAGTGCGCGCGGACCGGCCTGTGCGGATCTGATCGCGGCATCGGGCGTGACGCAGGTATCGGCGGCGCTGACCGACCCCGACCCGCGAACCGCCGGTCGCGGTATGGCGCGATTGCGCGAGGCCGGAATCGAGGTCGACACTGGCGTCGGTGCGGCGGCCGCGCGGCAGGAACATGCCGGGTTCCTGACGCGCCAGGCGCTCGGTCGTCCGCGCATCACGCTGAAACTGGCCATGTCGATCGACGGCCGGGTCGCCCTGGCGTCCGGAGAGAGCCAGTGGATCACCGGCCCTGCCGCGCGCGACCATGCGCACATGATGCGGGCGGAAAGCGACATGATCCTGATCGGACGCGGCACCTTTGAGCGGGACGATCCGACGCTCGACGTGAGGCTGCCGGGGCTCGCGGATCGCAGCCCGCGTCCCGTTCTAATGTCGCGAACGCTGGCACACATACCGCCGTCCGCGAAACTGGCCGCCCGCGATGCCGTCCTGATTGCGGATCTGGCCGAACTTGCGACGCTCGAAGCCAATGACATTCTCGTGGAGGGCGGGGCAGGGGTCGCCGGATCGCTGATCGCGGACGATATCGTCGATCGCCTGCTCATCTATCGCGCGCCCATCCTGATCGGTGACGGCGCGCCGGGCCTTGGGGATATCGGTCTGGCGCAGCTTGCCGATGCGCACGGTCGCTGGCGCGTTGCGGAGACTCATATGCTGGGGCCCGACCGGCTGGAAATCTACACGCGAATGCGGACGGTGGAGGACGCGGCATGACGCCGACCATCGCCGCCCTGCAGCTCGCCTTTTCCGATGACGAGGCGCGCGATATCGATGCCACCGTCGACCTGGCACGGGAGGCGGCGGCCCGGGGCGCCAATCTGATTCTGCCGCCCGAACTGTTTCAGGGGCATTATTTCTGCCGCGAGGAGAAGGAGGCGCATTTCGCCCGCGCCCGGCCGCTGGCCGATCACCCGGCGGTCAAAGCGATGCAGAAGGTCGCGGCGGACACGCGCACCACCATCCCGACCAGCTTTTTCGAGGCGGACGGCCCGCACCATTACAACAGTCTCGCGCTGATCGTGCCGGACGGCCGCGTGCGCGGCGTCTATCGCAAGAGCCATATTCCGGACGGCCCCGGTTATGAGGAGAAATTCTATTTTCGGCCCGGCCATACCGGTTTCCGTGTCTGGGATACGCCCGTGGGACGCATCGGTGTCGGCATCTGCTGGGACCAATGGTTTCCGGAGGCGGCGCGCGCCATGGTGCTGATGGGCGCCGATATCCTCCTCTATCCGACCGCCATCGGGTCCGAGCCGGACGAGCCCGATCTCGACACGGCGGCCATGTGGCAGCGCGCCATGCAAGGGCATGCCGTCTCGAACATCGTGCCCGTAGTCGCGTCGAACCGCGTCGGGACGGAGGACGGCCAGAGCTTTTACGGGTCCAGCTTCGCCACCGACGAATATGGACGGATCGTGACCGCGCTGGACCGGGACGAAACGGGCATGGTGATCGTCAGCTACGATCTGGGCGAGGTGCGCGCGCACCGGGCCAGTTTCGGTTTCTTCCGCGACCGCCGGCCGGAGCTGTACGGCCGGCTGACCGATCAGGACTGACGCGCCGCCGCGGCCGCGCGAAAGACGTCCGCGAACATCTCCGGCGTCAGGCGGCCCGTGTTCGTGTTGTAGCGGCTGCAATGATAGCTATCGATCAGGATGCGGCCATCAGGCAGTTCGTGCCGGGCGCCATGGGCGAACTTGAAGTGGCTCATGGTGAGGCCGTAGCTTTTCAGTGTCGACTGGTGTGCGATCAGGCCCAGGGCGATCAGCACGCGAACATTCTGGAGCGCGGCCAGCTGATCGATCAGAAACGGGCGGCAGGTGTTGATTTCCGCCGGTGTCGGCTTGTTTTCCGGCGGCACGCAGCGCACCGCGTTTGCGATATACGCCCCCTTCAACGCGAAGCCGTCATCGGCCGATGCGGCATAGGTCCCGCGCGCCCAGCCGAACTCCGCAAGCGTGGCGAAGAGGAGATCGCCGGCCCAGTCGCCTGTAAAGGGTCGGCCCGTCCGGTTGGCGCCGCGCAGGCCCGGGGCCAGGCCGACGAAGCACAGCCAGGCGTCCGGATCGCCCCATCCGTCGACGGGGGCGTTGTGCCAGTCCGGATGCGCCGCCTGTTGCTTCTCGCGAAAGGCGACGAGACGCGGGCATAGCGGGCAGTCGTGCGGCGGCTGCGGGATATCGGACAGGCTGACCATGGCGCGGCTGTAGCGGCAGTCCGGGATGGCGTCATCCTTCGCCATCTTCGCCATGGATGAATTCTGGCCTATGGCCTCGCCATGCCGGTCATCATCGCCCTCGGATCCAATCGCCGCCACGGACGGTATGGCGCGCCGCGCGCCGTCCTGAGGGCCGCCATGCACGCGCTGGAAGACGACGGGATCAGGATCATCGGGCGCTCGCCCATAATCGAAACCGCACCGCTGGGCCCGTCCCGGCGGCGCTATGCCAACGCCGTCGTCAGCGTCGATACGCATCTGTCGCCGGCGGCGCTTCTGGTGCGGTTGCAGGCGATCGAGGCGCGTTTCGGCCGCAAACGCCAGCGCCGCTGGGGC
>JBCCAC010000227.1:0-4465 GCA_039815015.1 Pseudomonadota bacterium
ACGGCTAAGGCGGCCGGACCTTTGGGAGCGTTACGAGAACGCTCGGGTCTCTTCGCCCTCTGGCGCGCGGCGCGAGAAGAAAGACGAATGAGATGAACCTCATCCAGCAGATCGAGGCCGAACAGGTCGAGAAGTTCGCGAAAACCAAGACCATCCCCGACTTCCAGGCCGGCGACACGGTCAAGGTCGGCGTCCGCGTCGTCGAGGGCGAACGCGTCCGCATCCAGAATTTCGAGGGCGTCGTGATCGCGCGCTCGAACCGCGGCATCAATTCCAACTTCACCGTCCGCAAGGTTTCGTTCGGCGAAGGCGTCGAGCGCGTCTTTCCCGTCTATGGCCCCAACGTCGCCTCCATCGACGTCCTGCGCCGCGGCGTCGTCCGCCGCGCCAAGCTCTACTATCTGCGCGGCCGCAGCGGTAAGTCCGCGCGTATTGCAGAGCGCCGCCTGGTCGAGAAGAAGGCCGACGCGTCCGGCAAATAATGCGCACGGCGACGGCTGCGATGTCGCGTAAAGGCATCGCTTTCGTCGCCGGACTGGCTCTGGTGGCGATCGCCGCCGCCGCATACATGTATTCCGTCGCCCTGCGCGATCCGGTCGTTCGAACGGCGACCGTCGCGCTTCTGCCGGCAGGAGCCGCCCCGCTACGCGTTGCCCTGATGGCGGACATTCATGTGGCGGGGCCCGACATGCCGCCGCGCCGGCTGGCGAAGATCGTCGCGCAGGTGAACGCCCTGTCGCCCGATCTGGTGCTCATCGCCGGTGATCTCGTCAGCGACAAGCGCGTCGCGACGAAGCTCTACGCGGCGGGTGAGGCGGTCCGTCCGCTTGCCGCGCTCGATGCGCCGCTCGTTTTCATGGCGGTGCCCGGCAATCACGATCACTGGCGCGGTATCGAAGCCTTCGAACGCGCCTTTTCACAGGCTGGCATCCGCTTCCTTCGCAACGAGACGGAACCCGCCGGACCGCTCGTCATCGCCGGGGTGGACGACGAGTTCAGCGGTCATGCCGACGTCGAATGCACGTTCGGACAGGCATCGGCGTCACCAATGCTCGTCCTGACGCACAGTCCGGACGTCATCCCCCGGCTTCCCCCGGAACCGCGCCTCGTCTTCGCCGGCCACACGCATTGCGGGCAGATCCGCTTTCCCGTCGTCGGCGCGCCGGCATATATGTCGAAATATGGCGACCGTTTTTCCTGCGGCCACATCGTCGAGGATGGCCGCGATATCTTCGTCTCGGCGGGGCTCGGTACCAGCCTGCTGCCGTTCCGGCTCGGTGCGGTCCCCGACGTCTGGCTGGTGCAGCTGACCGCTCGCAAGGACTGATCCGCACACTGGCGGGCGCGCTTGACCGGTCCCGGCCCGCCCGCCACATCGGCGGCATGGCCTCGAAACCCCGTACTCTCTTTGAAAAGATCTGGCACGCGCACAGCGTCGCGACGCGCGACGATGGCACGACGCTCCTTTATATCGACCGGCATCTGATCCATGAGGTGACGACCCCGCAGGCGTTCGAGGGGCTGCGCGCGGCCGGGCGGCGCGTGCGGCGGCCGGACCTGACGCTCGCCGTTCCGGATCACAACGTGCCGACGACCGACCGGCATCTGCCCATCGCCGACCCCGCCTCGGCGGCGCAGGTCGCGCTCCTGAAACGCAATGCGGATGCGTTCGGCATCGAGCATATCGAGATGAACGCGCGCGATCAGGGCATCGTCCACATCATCGGCCCGGAGCAGGGCTTCACGCTGCCCGGCACCACCATCGTCTGCGGTGACAGCCATACGGCGACGCACGGCGCGTTCGGCGCGCTCGCCTTCGGCATCGGCACCAGCGAGGTCGAGCATGTCCTCGCGACGCAGACGCTGCTGCTGCGCCGGCCGAAGACGATGAGCGTGACCGTGGGCGGTGCGCTCGGACCGGGCGTCACCGCAAAGGACATGACGCTCGCCATCATCGGCGCGACCGGCGCGGGCGGCGGCACCGGCCACGTCATCGAATATCGCGGGTCCGCCGTGCGCGCGCTGTCGATGGAAGGCCGCATGACGCTCTGCAACATGGCGATCGAGGGCGGCGCGCGCGCCGGACTGGTTGCCCCGGACGAGACCACTTACGCCTATGTAAAGGGCCGCGACCGCGCGCCGACGGGCGAAACCTGGGACCGCGCACTCGCCTATTGGCGGACCCTGCCGACCGACGAGGGCGCGGCATTCGACCGTGAGGTGCATCTGGATGCCGCCGATATCGCCCCGCAGGTGACGTGGGGGACGAGCCCGGAGGACGTCGCGCCGGTCACGGCGACCATTCCCGATCCGGACGACTTCGCGGACGCCGGAAAGCGGGCCGCCGCACTGAAGTCGCTCGACTATCTCGGCCTCGCGCCCGGCACGCCGCTCACCGACATCGCCATCGACCATGTCTTCGTCGGCAGCTGTACCAATGGCCGCATCGAGGATCTGCGCGCCGTCGCCGACACCGTGCGCGGCCGGCGCAAGGCGGATGGCGTCAAGACCGTCATGATCGTGCCCGGCTCCGGCCGCGTCAAAGCCCAGGCGGAGGCGGAAGGTCTCGACCGTATTTTCACTGACGCGGGCTTCGAATGGCGCGCGCCGGGCTGCTCCGCCTGCCTCGGCATGAACCCGGACAAGATCCCGCCCGGCGAGCGCTGCGCCTCTACCTCCAACCGCAATTTCGTCGGCCGCCAGGGCCCGGGCGCCCGCACCCACCTCATGTCGCCCGCCATGGCGGCGGCAGCGGCGGTGACGGGCCGGATTACGGATGTGCGGACGTTGCAGGATTGACTTGCCTACACACTCAAAGAGCATTATTTTGACCAAAATTCCGTTTCAGAAAGGTCAAATCGTGGCGAGCGTACCGGTTGAATATCCCGCTGCCGAAGCAAAAAGTCAGTTCTCCGCGCTGCTTGACCGTGCCGAAAACGGTGAGGAAATCATCATCAAACGACACGGCCGCCCCGTCGCGAAGCTTGTTCCAACCAGCAGGGAACTGACCGTCGACGAGCGCCGTGAAAGTCGGCTCGAATATCTGAAATGGCGAAAGAAGCATGGTCCCCGACTTGGTCCCGACCTTACAATCAAGGACTTGATCGAAGAGGGACGCCGCTGATCGTGACCTTCGTTCTGGATGCGTCGGTAACTCTAGCTTGGTTTTTCGACGATGAACGTCAGGATATCGCCGACGAACTCTTTGCACGCCTCGATAATGAGGAGGCCGTCGTGCCGCGGCATTGGTTCGCCGAAGTTGCAAACGGAATGCTGATGGGGGAGCGGCGCGGTCGATCCAGTCTCGCTTTCACGTCCATTTTCATTCCACAGCTCCACGAATTGTCCATTGTGATCGATACGATCGAAGCCTGGAGCCAATTCAGCATCGTGTTGCCTCTTGCACGCGCTCATACGCTGACCGTTTACGACGCGGCATATCTGGAACTCGCGGAGAGGCGCGGCCTGCCGCTCGCGACGCTCGACAACAGACTTGCCGCTGCGGGCCGCACCGTCGGCGTCGAAATACTCGGTGCGCCTGAATGACCCCCTTTACCACCCTTACCGGCACCGCCGTTCCGTTCGGCGAGGCGAATGTCGACACCGACGTCATCATTCCCGCGAAATTCCTGAAGGCGGTGACGCGCGAGGGGCTGGGTGCCGGCGCGTTCGAATCCATCCGCAGGGACGACCCCGACAATATCTTCGATACCGCGCGCAATCGCGGCGCGCCGATCCTGATCGCAGGCGATAATTTCGGCTGCGGGTCCAGCCGCGAACATGCGCCCTGGGCGCTCGCCGATATGGGCTTTCGCGTGGTGATCGCGCCCAGCTTCGCCGACATCTTCGCCGGCAATAGTTTCAAGAACGGTATCCTCCTCGTCACGCTGCCGCAGGATCAGGTGGACCGGCTGATGCAGATCGCGGCGGATCATGAGGTCACCGTCGACCTTGAAACGCAGACCGTCACGACGCCGTTTCAGGACCGCTTCGGGTTCGAGATCGATCCGTTTCGCAAACACTGCCTGATGAACGGCCTCGACGAGATCGGACTGACCGAAACCATGACGCCCGCGATCGACGATTATGAAACGCGGCAGGCGGCGCACTATCCGTGGGTGGGGAACGCGGCGATCTGAACGGTATCGGCCAACGGCAGAAATGCCATCGCCCCGGATCCCGATCCGGAGCCTCTATCCGCGCGTCGACAGGTCTCGCATCAGGTTCGGGGCGCCGGTCCCGCGACTGGCGAATTCGCTTTCCTATTGCGAGGTTTTCCCGGACACTGACGCGATGCCTGCTTTCAAATCGCTCTCTCAGCCTTCTCGCGCCGTCGCCATGAAACATCGGCATGGACTGCCGTCATGCAAAACCACCCCCTTCATCATCCCCGGGCAAGCGGGGATCCATTCGGCACCCAACTTGCCGTGCGCATCGCCAGTGGATCCGCGCCGGCGCGGGGCTG
>JBCCAC010000366.1:0-2677 GCA_039815015.1 Pseudomonadota bacterium
CTGAAGGCCTGCGGCGCGTTCGGGACCGTACCGGAAACCGTCGAAGCGAGTCTGGAGCTGGGCGAATCCCTGCTGATCGGACTCGGCTTTCCCGAAGAGACCGCGCAGACCGTCATTGCCGACCGGCGCGCCTTCGCCTCAATGTGATGGGCCAAAGCCGTACAGTCAGAGGTTCAGGCAGGAATCCTGCCCGTCCGCGTCGACGATCGGGATCCAGCGCTCGATGCGGGCCGCATAGCGGGTCGTATAGGGGCCAGGGCTGGCGGCGTTTCGCTCGACAGGATTGGGCAGGACTGCGGCAAGATGCGCGGCTTCGCCTCTGGTCAGATCGGCGGCATGCTTGTTGAAATGGTGGATCGCGGCCGCGTCCGCGCCGTAGATACCAGGACCGAACTCGGCGACGTTCAGATAGACCTCCATGATGCGGGTCTTGCCCCAAAGGAGTTCGATGAGGCCAGTGAAGTAGGCCTCCAGCCCCTTGCGGACGAGATTGCGGCCCGGCCAGAGAAAGGCGTTCTTGGCGGTTTGCTGCGAGATGGTGGACGCGCCGCGAAGGCGGCCACTGGCCTCGCTCTCCTCGAGGGCGTCTTCGATAGCCTCGAAATCGAAGCCATCGTGCACGCAGAATTTCGCGTCCTCGGCACCGATGACGGCGCGCGGCAGACTGGGACTGATTTCGGAGAGCGAAACCCAGTTACGACGGACGCTGATGCCGTTCACCGTATCGCGCAGCATGATGAACGACGCCGGCACCGGTACGAAACGATAGACGCCCACCCAGAGAATACTTGCCAGGATCAAGAGCCCGGCGAGGCGGGCGAGCGTTCGAAACGGGCGGAAGCGGCGACGACGGGCGGCAGTCATCGCAGCCCTTTCCGGTGCGAACCGCCTTTTGGCAAGCGGCGCGAAACCAATCTGACCTTCGTTCCGGGCACAGCCGAAGAATGATGCATTGCGAATGACATATCGCGTTTCGGCATCACATAAAGCGAACCCCGCCGCTCATCACGAGCGACGAGGTTCAATATCCGATACCCGGCCTGGATCAGGCGGGTTCTAGGAGATTTCGTTCTTCGGCGAGTTCGGTCATCGCCTTCTGCAGCTTCTCGAATGCGCGCACCTCGATCTGACGGACGCGCTCGCGGCTGATGTCGTAGACCTGGCTAAGTTCCTCCAGCGTCTGCGGATCGTCGGTCAGACGGCGTTCGGTGATGATGTGCTTCTCGCGATCGTTCAGCGTATCGAGCGCTTCGGCGAGAAGCGCGGAGCGCACGTCGGCCTCCTGGGCGTCGGCGACGAGCGTATCCTGCAGCGGCTCGTCATCCTCCAGCCAGTCCTGCCATTCGGAATCGCCCTCGTCGGCGCGAAGCGGCGCGTTGAGGCTGGTGTCCCCGCCCCGCATCATGCGGCGGTTCATGGAGATGACCTCTTCCTCGGTCACCTTCAGCTCCGTCGCGATCTGCTTCACGTCATCCGGGTGCATGTCGCCATCTTCGAACGCGTCGATCTGGCTCTTCATGCGACGCAGGTTGAAGAACAGCTTCTTCTGCGCGGCGGTGGTACCGATCTTCACGAGGCTCCAGGAGCGCAGAATGAATTCCTGAATGGAGGCGCGGATCCACCACATGGCGTAGGTGGACAGCCGGAATCCCTTGTCGGGTTCGAACTTCTTGACGCCCTGCATCAGCCCGACATTCCCCTCGGAAATGAGGTCGGACGTGTTGAGGCCATAGCCGCGATAACCCATCGCGATCTTCGCGACGAGACGCAGATGGCTCGTCACCATACGGTGCGCCGCATCACGATCGCCATGCTCCTTGTAGCGCTTGGCGAGCATATATTCTTCTTCCGGCGTCAGCACCGGGAATTTCTTGATTTCGGACAGATAGCGATTCAGCGAAGTCGCGCCGCCAAGGGCCGGGATCGTCGCCGGTACGCCTTTCTTCCTTCCTGTCGTTTTCATGGTAGCCATCTGGCATCAGCTCCTATTCGTGCCGGGCCCGACATGCGGCGCCCGATGTACAATCAGGTACGTCCCAAGATACGGCGACGTTACCCGGTCTCACTCATTTATATGAACGGAAAGCGCCGTCATTAGTTCCTGAAGATCGGTCGGAACGGGGCTTTCGAAAGACATGATTTTCTTACCCGAAGGATGGCGGAATTGCAAGCTTTTCGCGTGCAATGCCTGGCGATGAAATTCTTGTGCTTTGAGAAGTTTCTGTAGTCTTAACGGTCCCTTGCCGCCATAAAGCGGGTCACCGAGCAGCGGATGTCCGCGCGCGGACATATGGACGCGGACCTGATGCGTGCGGCCGGTCTCCAGACGACATTCGACGAGCGTCGCGTCCGATGCGGTGCCAAGGGTGCGATAATGCGTCGCCGCCGGTTTGCCGCGGCCGTCCTCCAGCACCGCCATCTTCTTGCGATCCTTGCGCGACCGACCGATCGCGCCCTCGATCCGGTCCGCAAGAGGCGACGGCCGGCCGCGTACCATGGCGAGATAGCGCCGCCCGACGCTATGCGCCGCGAACTGCACCGCAAGCCCATGATGGGCCTCGGCCGTCTTCGCCGCCACCATGACGCCGGACGTATCTTTGTCGAGCCGGTGGACGATGCCGGGACGCGAGACACCGCCAATGCCGGATAGCGAGCCGCCGCAATGGTGGAGGAGCGC